>DASQLJ010000442.1:0-8848 GCA_035630095.1 Longimicrobium sp. | reverse complement strand
CGCAGCCCGGGCACCACCACCTTCACCACGGCCAGCTCGATGTCGGGGCGGGTCTGGTCCAGCACCAGCGTGTCCATCCCCTGCGCGGCCACCAGCGCCACCAGGCGCCGCACGTCGTCGGCGATGTCGCCGGCGCCCCCGTGGGGAAAGTCATCCGCGCGGCGGGGGCGCAGGCCGGGGTGGGGGGCCAGGTACGGGCGGTTGGCCAGGGTGGAGCCGGTGAGCCAGGCCAGCGCCTCCTCGTCGTCCGTGCCGTACGGCGCGGGCGGGTCGGCGTGGCGGGGAAGGACCACGGGGAGGAACTGGTTGGCCTCGGTGATCGCGCGCTGCACGGCGATGGCCGGGTCCAGGTGCGCGCCGAAGCCCAGGGTGATGTCGGGCGGAGCGCCCCCCGCGCGCTGCGACACGGCCGCGAACACGGGCACGCCCAGGTCGGCGGTGAGGTCCAGCACCCACAGGTCGCGGCCCAGGGTGCGGTAGTAGCCACGGACGGCGGTGAAGTAGGGATCGCCGAAGCTCTCCAGCTCCACGGCGGGGCGGGCCAGCCGGTTGTACCACCAGACGGCCACCGCGTCGCGCTCCACCAGCTCCAGGAAGCCCTGCAGGACGGCCTCCTCGCGGGTGTTCCCCGCGGCGCAGCCGTTGGAGTCGGCCCAGCAGAAGCGCTCGGGCGACGGGAGCGGGTAGCCGTAGTAGCAGAGCGCCGTGGGGAGGTACTTCCAGCGCTTCTCGCCCAGCGACCAGAGCGGCGACCACTCCACCTGCGCGTCGGGGTCCAGGCGGCGCGGCACCCACTGGTAGCTCCGGCCGTGGCGGGCGTTCCACGCCTCGCGCCCGTCGTACTGCGCGTCGCTGAACAGCATGCTGGCGTTGGGGTGCACCCCCGCGTCGCCCAGCTCGCGCAGGGTGGCGCGCCGGCGCGGCTCGTCGCCCTGGAACACGCCGCAGTGCCGCTCCACCGCCTCGCACAGGGCGCTGGCCCGGGCCTGCGCGTCGGTGACGCCCTTCCCCCCGCTCTGGCCGCGGAAGTTGTTGCGCAGGAAGTGCAGGTCGTCGGTGGCCTTGGCGGTGTTGCGCCCGGCGACGTACACCGGGGTGAGCTCGGAGTCGGCCGCGACGGTGCGCGCCAGCCCCGCCACCACGCCGGTGATGGGGCTCACCAGGTGCCCCAGGCGCGCCAGCGTCTCCGCCGGGGCGTGGGCGCGGTGCCCGGACTCGCGCGAGTGGCGCGCGGGACAGGGCCGCAGCACGAGCGGCTCCGCCTCGCGGCGTTCTCCCGCGCCGCACGCGGGGCACTGCGGCCGCCGGCGCACCGGGTGGTGGGTGATGGCCAGCCCCAGGGGGTCCAGCACGGCCAGGGCTCCCGTGAGCGGCTCGCCCAGGCCCAGGGCCAGCCAGCGCGCCACCTGCGCGGCCACCAGCTGGGCCGCCGCGCCCGCCGTGGGGAGGAGGGCCGCCGCGGGGGGGAACACCGGCTCGTCCACCCCGCGGGTGCGGCGCACCAGCCCGGCGGCCGCGCGGTTGCCCTCCAGCCGGTGCGCCAGGCACTGCCAGCACGCCGTCCGTTCGGGGACGAAGAGGGGGCCGATCCAGGGCGCCAGCCCCGCCGGGCGGGCCAGGAGCCAGGGCCGCCCGTCCCGCACGGCGCGGCGGTTCAGGCGGGCCAGGCCGGGGTGCAGGTAGTCGTCCACGAGCACCACCGAGAGGTCGGCCGCGCCGCGGGCACGCACGCGCACCCCCAGCGCCTGCAGCGCGCCCCGCACGGCCGCCCCGTGGGGCGAGCCCAGCTCCGACACCGTGGCCGTCGCGCCCTGCAGGCGCGCCGCGGCGGCGGCGGGGTCGGCGCCCAGCGCGTCCCAGAACGCCTGGCCGTCGGGGGCCACCGCGGGGGCGGCCTCGCGCAGGTACCCCCCCGCGGAGAGCCGGTCCACGGCGTAGTAGACCTCCGCCGGCGTGGTGTCGCCGCGCGCCGCCCGCACCAGCTCGGGGACCGAGCGGGTCCCGTCCAGCAGGGGGGCCAGGCGGGCGTAGACCTCGCCCGTGAGCAGGTGGTGGCCGTTCTCGGCCAGGAGCAGCACGTGCCGCTCGTCCATGACCTCGGCGCGGAAGTGGGCGCGCAGCGTGGGACGGGCCAGATCCATGGGGTGCGGGGCGGGTCGGGGGGAGAAGGGTGGAGCGCGGGGCGGGCCCCGCGCTCCGGGAGGGGCTCAGCAGCTGCAGCAGCAGCTGCTGGACACGGTCACGCCGTCGTCGTCCGCGGCCAGCCTGCCCGCGGCGGCCTGGGGGGGCGCGGAGGGGAGCGGGAGCACGACGGTGATGCCGGACGCGCCGTCGTGCACCTGCAGCCGGACGTCGGAGGGGAACTTCACGCCCTTCGACGCCAGCGCCGCCGCCGGGTCGCTCTGGAGCTGCGACTTGAGTTGCGGGTTCTGCCACGCGCCGGAGACCAGCTGGGCCCACGCGGTCTCGAAGGCCTGCGGATCGGGGTACTGCGGGGTGGAGTTGGCCATGGTGTCTCCTTGAGGAGAAGGTTGTGGACGGGGCGCGAATTGTCGTGTACCGGGCGGCCGCGCCCCCACGCCGCCGGCGGGGCGGAAGGTCAGGGGTGCGTCATCCGGGGGCGGGCGCCGCCGCCAGCACCGGCAGGGCGCGCGGCGCGCGGGCCGGTGCGGCGGGGGCGGCGGGGCGGGCGGCCCGCGCCGCGCCGGCCTCCAGGCTGGCCAGGAGCTCGGGGTCGGCGGTGGCCAGCGGCACCCAGCGGCCGTCCAGGCGCGCCACCACCCCCTCGTCCACCATCCAGTCGTCGCCGGTGCCGGGCATGAACGCCCCCGGCACCAGGGCCGCGCAGAGCTGCGCAGTGTCGAGCACCCGCACGGCGTGGCCGTGGGCGAGGCCGCGGGTGTCGGCCAGCTCGTACCACCGGCCGTAGATGGGGCGCACGTGCAGGGCGGGCTTCTCGTCCGCGCACCACGCCGCGATCCAGCGGGCGCACCCGGCGTACAGGCGATCCAGCAGCTCCGGCGCGCCGTACAGGGCGCTCTCGTAGTCCCCGCAGAAGTGGTAGGCCAGCCGCCGCACGTCGGCGTGCGGGGGAAAGACGTCGGCGTAGGTGGCGTAGGGGCGCAGGTTGGCGATCCCGTACGCCTCCGCCCGGTCGAAGTAGGGGCTGAAGCGGTCGATGCTCAGGTGGCTGAGCCCGGAGGGGGGCTGCAGGTGCAGCAGCAGGGGAAGGAGCGCCGCGGTCTCCTCGAACTCCGGCAGCTCCTCGCCGGGGAACCCCCAGAGCAGGTTCCAGTGCAGGGTCGTCCCCAGCGCGCGGGCGTAGCGCAGCAGGGCCACGTTCTGCCAGGCGTGCACCCCCTTGTCCATCCGCCGCAGGATGGGGGTGGAGAGCGCCTCGATGCCGGGCTGGATGTCGCGCACCCCCGCCCGGTGCAGCAGCCGCACCTTGTCCAGGGTGAGGTTGGCCTTCTGCTCGTAGAACAGGTGCAGGCCGGGAAGCTCCTCGGCCAGGCGGGGGAGCAGCGTGCCGAAGTAGGCGTGGGGCATGATGTTGTCGACCATGAACACCCGCCGGGCGCCGTGGCACCGCACCAGCCCGCCCAGCTCCTCCACCACGTGCTCCGGCGACTTCTCGCGGAAGCGGATCCCCAGGCCGTTGAGGCCGCAGAAGGTGCAGTGGTGCCGCTGGCCCCACCAGCAGCCCCGGCTGGTCTCGTAGGGCATCCACGTCGTCTCGGGGCGCTCCCCCGCGGGGAGAAAGCCCTCCAGCTGCGCGAAGTAGTCGTCGAAGCGGGGCGGAGCGAGCGCGTCCAGGTCGTGGCAGGGCTCGCCCCGCACCACCGGCTCGTCCGGCGTGCGCCCGGCGGAGAGCGCGGCCAGGAACTCGGGGAACGAGCGGTCGCTCTCGCCGGAGAACACGTAGTCCACCCGGGCGCCCAGCGAGCGGATGCCCTCGGCCATCTCGCCCTCGCAGTTGGCGCCGCCCAGCACGGTCACCGTGGCCGGGGCCAGCCGCTTCACCCGGTCCAGCAGGGCCACGGCGGAGGAGGTCTGCTCGAAGGTGGTGGTGGCGCCCACCACCCGTGGGCGCGCCGCGGCCACGGCCCCGGCCAGCTCGTCGCACCAGGGCCCCGCCAGCGCCTCGGCCTCGCGGAGCTCGGCCAGGGTGGGGCAGGAGAGGGCGGCGCCCTCCAGCCCCACGTGCCCCTCGCGGCCCACCATCACCTGCGGGTCGTAGATGCGCTCAGGGCGGCGTCCCAGCGCGGGGCCCCCAAAGGCGGCGCGGGCGAAGATCCGCTCCCCCACCAGGGCGTAGAAGGGCGCCATGCGGATGGCCTCGTAGCGGGGCGCGCCCAGCCGCCCGGCGAAGTGCAGGTTGGCGTACAGCACCTCGGCCCGCAGGCCGGCGCGGCGGGCGCCGGCCTGCAGCAGGTGGGCGCCCAGCGACGGCCCGTCGATGGGCGCGAACGGCGGCACGATGAGCAGGAGGTCGCAGTCCGGAACGGGGATGGGGCGGTGGCGGAGGCTCATTCCGGGGTCTCGGAAGGGTGGGAGCAGGGGGTCCGGCGGCCGGGAGCGGCTGCCCGGCCGGGGTCGGTATCAGGGGAACGGAACGCGGCACCGTCGGCCCGGGGCACGGCGCCCGGGGAGAGCAGCCGTCCCAGGGCCGCGCGGCGGGCCTCGGCCGGCAGGGCGTCAACCCGCACCAGGATCTGGCGCCGGAGCGCCGCCTGGGCGCGCTGGAAGCGGCGCTTGGCCGCGCTCTCGGCGATCCCCAGCGTGTCGGCCACCTCCTTCCAGCTCCTGCCCGCCATCAGCCGCAGGCGCAGCAGCTCGGCCGTGCCCTCGGACACCCCGTCCAGCGCCTCGGCGGCGAACGTCTCCAGCGGGCACGGCGGGGCCGCCTCGTCCCCGGGCGGCACCCCGGCGGCCGCGGTGCGCACCCACTCGCCGTCGCCGCGGACCTCGGCGCGCACGCCCACCTGGCGCAGGTGGTCCAGCAGCACGTTGCGCGCGATGGTGAGCACCCAGGCCAGCAGCCGCCCGTCGCTGGCGAAGGTGCAGCGTCCGATGGAGGCTGCGGCGCGGATGAGCGCCTCCTGGCACAGGTCCTGGGCGAGGTCCTCGGCATCCGGCGCGGCGATGAGCCGGCTCACCAGGGAGCGGTACACGGGCCCCTCCACGCGGCGCAGCAGCCGGTCGAGCGCGCGCGCATTTCCGGTTTGGGCGAGACGTCCCAGGTCCAAAAGCGAGCTATGGGCGTCAATTATGTCTTTGCGCAGGCTCATCACCCACGCGTAGGCCGAAAGAGTGTGCACGAGAGGACTGCCGGGCGTGCGCGCCGCGGGCCTGGATGGGGGGGATTCATTGTCGGGAGAGCCATTACAGGGGTGTCGACAACCCGGGGGTTTACCTCCAGCCACACATGCAGCGGAGGCGCCCCGGTCTGCTTTCTCCCTTGGTAACGGAAACCGGCACCGACCCGCCGGGCGCGTTCGGAGCCACGCCTGCCGACTGCGGGTCCGGGCAGCTCGCCGCGCTCGCCGACCCGTTCCGTGCGCGCGGCGGAAGGCCGGCGCTACCGGCGCTGCCGCCGCGCTACGTGGACCTGGCGCCGGCGGCGCATGGGGGTGGGGGATGTTCGTCCGTCGCATGAACCCCGTGGGGAGCCCGGCAGGCCGATGACGAACCCAGCCGAACGGTCGTTCCGGATCCTTAGATGGCTGCGCCTGCCCTGAACCATGAAAGCTGGCCTGCACCGGGATCCGTGCAGCCCATTGAATTACCTTCTATTCGGCGCGGTGGCTTTCCGGGCTCAATACCGGATCCTGAAAAAGCAGGGGTCTCACACGGAGTCAACGGAATCAACGGTGAACCTCGACTCCGTTGACTCCGTTGCCCCGGTGTGAGACCAGGCACGACGCCCCCGGCCGCGGGCCCCGGCTCGTCGCGGTGCTCCGTTCGGTGAGCGGAAGGGAGGAGCCCCGGCAGGCCGTCTGGCTTGCCGGGGCTCCTGGGCCCCTTGGGGGAGCCTGTGCTTCTTCCGCCGATGGCGCTCAGCCGGCGGTGAGCCAGAGCACCGTCCCGCCCAAGGCGTCGGTGTGCGTGGTGTCGTCGTCGTAGTCCAGGCTGCCGACGTGGGTGTGTTGCGACGCCTGCTTCAGCTGCCAGCCGCGCGTGGGGATCGACGAGTCGGTGTTGTAGGCGGCCCAGTAGTGCTGAAACGGCAGGTCGTAGAGCTGCTGGTCGTGGAGCACCACGCCGTAGCCCACGTAAAGCCCCGGCACGTACCCGGCGGCCTTCACCGCGGCGTACCAGCTTTTGCAATAGTCGATCACTTGCTGCGCGGACGTGTTGCCCACACCCTCCAGGTCGCACCAGACGTTCACGCCGCCGGGAAAGCCGATGCCCTGCAGCCACTGCACGGCCCGCTGCCCCACCTGCGTGCCCATGGGGCCGGTGGGGAGCCAGCCGGGTTCGAACACGTGCTGCACGGGCATCAATGCCAGCCCGGCGGCCAGGATGGCCTCGGCCTCCGCCGCGGTCAAGTCGGGGTCCAGGAGCTCGCCCACCGGGACGTAGCGCAGGCAGTACCTGTAGCCCGCCTGCACGAGCTCCCGGGCGTATTCCACGTTCGACTTGGGGTTGATGGCGCTGATGTCGGCGTTGATGTCGAAGCCGAGAAGGCCCGGCGCGGCCTGCTGGACGGTTCCCTGGATGGACATGGACGCACTCCGGTGAAGGGGCGGTGAAGAGGAGGGTCGTTACCAGCCAAGGGAACGGAACGCGGCACCGCCGGGGCGGACGCGGCGTCCGGCGGAAGGCGCCGAAGCGAGGGGGCGAGCGGGGTTGCCGGGGCGAATTTCGGGAGGTCCGGCCGACACTGCCTTGCAGGAGCGCCGGCGCCGGGAAACCGATGCATGGTGCGCTCCGAAACCGAGTCGCTCGACCAGGACCGGCGCCGGAGCCGCGGGAGCTGCCAAGTCGAACGCGCCGCCGCCGCCCGCGGCGTGCCCCCGCTGCGCTACGTCCGCGAGGCAGCGTTCAGTTCCGCGGCGGGAGCCGGCGCCACCTGCGGCCGTTCCGAGACATGCAACCATCCCGAGCGAGGTCAGGGAGTCGCTACGGGAGAGCGCGGCAACCGGAGGTTGTCCGGTGAAACTCCCGGTCAGGCGTGCCAGGGTTCAACGGCAATGTGACCTTCAGTACATGGAACCCATGTCTCGCGTCTGCAGAACTCCCTGCTCGAACCCACTCGTTTTTCGTGGCTGGGAGCCGAAAAAGCAAGCGGCCACGCCCCTTCGTACGAAGGAGCGCGGCCGCCCGGAGTCCAGTCCCAAGACCCGGACCGATCAGTACATTTTAATACATGTCGCCCATGCCGCCGCCGCCACCGCCCATCGACGGGGCCTTGTCCTTCTCGGGGCGCTCCACCGCCACGCTCCCGGTGGTGAGCAGTAGCGCGGAGATGAACACCGCGTTCTGCCGTTCCTGCGACCGTGTCCGCACCACGCCTTCGCGCCTCCAGCAGGTAGCCAGAGAGTTCGGTGGCCGTGGCCGACATCACAGATTTCTTCGTCAGAGTGGTATTCCAGGTCGACGCCACGATGACGTACAGAGTACACGGAATCCAACGTACCGATTCGCCTCGGCCCTCCTGGCACTATTTCTAAGCGAACATCTAGAAGTACCGCGGAAGCACCCACCCTTGATCGGGCGGAATTCCTCGAAAGCAGGTTCTAGGCACCACTCGAATAGATTACCCAGCATGTCATAGAGACTCCATGGATTCGGAGGATAGCTGCCGACAATTGTGGTATTTTCCGTATTACAATTTCCTTCAGAGGGCGAATTTGCCGGCACCGGGGGGCGTCCTGCTCTGCAACAGAATTCCCACTCTTCCTCGGTGGGCAAACGATAGCTCCTTTGCGCGGCAAGTTCCTCGCGCTGAGCACTTAGTCGCTCACAGAATGTCACCGCGTCGTCCCACGAAACACTATCCACGGGCAGTCGTGGATCACCCCGAAACTGACTTGGGTTGGCATTCATGATTCGGAAATATTGCTCCTGTGTGGTCAGAAACGAACTCATGTAGAATGGCGTGGTGATTTCAACATGGTGCAAGGGTTCGTCCTCTACACCTTCTATCAAATTTCTGTTGCCATCCAGGGCACCCATCATAAATGCGCCTGGGTGAACATACACGAACCGCACCCCAAGCGAGTTCACGAACTCTCGCGGCGGTGCTGATGGGAGAGAAAACAGAAAGGTCAGGCGTTCAACAAGTTTCATGACCGAGGTTTTCAGATGCCTTCCAGAGCGTAGGGCGTGCGCATTACATTTTGCGAATTTCGCGATGTCATCCGGCAGTTCGTCCTCACCCGGCATCCTCACGCCCTCGAGCAACAGAGGTACCACCGGGATCTGGCGGTTTAACGCCAACCGAATTTCCGTCCGCACAAAATCGCTGGGATCCTCGAGACGCCTGCTTCCGACCTTGATTCCATCCCCAAACCTGCAGTCCAGCCAATCGCGACCGACCACCACCAGCACGACATCGGCGCTGTTGATCTGCCAGTGGATGTATTCGGAGAAATCGATCCCAGGAGGAATCGAGTCGGTGTCGATGAATACTGCCTCCGGGCCGTAATGCTCCAGAAGAGTCCCGTACAGGCGCAGGGAAACCGACGTGCTGTCGTCGCGACGGTACGAAATGAAAATCCGTGGCATTAGCGTTTCTCGGGATCGACTAGACGCTCCGCGGCGCGACCGTCGTGTGCGCGGCAAGCACCGGGACAGTATGGGAGCGCGGAGCGTCTGTGTAGACAATAATAATAGACGGCCC
>DASQLJ010000441.1:0-4208 GCA_035630095.1 Longimicrobium sp. | reverse complement strand
GCCTGAGCTACATGCCGGGCGAGGGCACCTTCTACCTCTTCGTGTCGATCGAGGAGAGCGCGCTCGGCTCGGAGGAGTTCTCCACCCGGCTGCTCGAGGAGCGCGGCGTCAGCACGGTGCCGGGGATCGGCTACGGCGACTCGTGCGACCAGTTCATCCGCATCTCCGTGGGCTCGGAGAGCATGGAGCGGATCCGCGCCGGGCTGGAGCAGATCACCGCCTTCATCCAGGAGACGGCGCCCGAGCTGGCCCTGGCGGCGGACGCGGCGTGATCCCCACCGCCGTGGGCGACGCGCGCTCGATCCGGGTGCTTCCGGAGCCCGCCGTCCGTCCCGACGCGGGGACGGCGAGCGGCTGCTTCCCGGTCACCTCCTCCGTCCTCTCGTCGCCGGCGATCCTGGCGGAGGTGCTCCCGGCGTACGACGTCGAGGCCACGGCGTGCCGGCTCCTGTCGCGGGGGATGAACGACACCTACGACGTGCGCACCGCCGGCGCGCGCTACGTGATCCGGGCGTACCGCGTCGGGCGCACGGTGCCGGAGGTCCTCTACGAGCTGGACGCGCTGCTGCACCTGCACGCCCGGGGGATCCCCGTCGCGCCACCCGTTGCCCGGCGCGACGGCGCGCTGGTCGCCACCGTCACCGCGCCCGAGGGCGAGCGGCACCTGGTGCTCTTCCCCTTCATCGCCGGGAAGCCGCTCACCCCCGACGACGTCGCCGCCTACGGGGGGCTCGTCGCCCGCATCCACGCCGCCAGCGACGACTTCGCCAGCCGGCACCCGCGCTTCGAGCTGGACCTGCGGCACCTGGTCGACGAGCCGCTGGAGGCGATCCGGCCGCACCTGGACGGCCGCGCGGAGGACTGGGAGTACCTGGCGGCGCTCGCCCGGCGGCTGCGCGAGCGGCTGCGCGACCTGCCGGTCGAGCGCCTGGACCGCGGGCTCTGCCACGGCGACATCAACTGGAGCAACGTGCACGTGGGCGCCGACCGCGCGCCCGCCATGCTCGACTTCGACTGCTGCGGGACCGGGTGGCGCGCCTACGACGTGGCGATCTTCCGCTGGCTCGCCCGCACGCGCGACGCCGAGCAGACGCTCTGGGCCGACTTCCTCCGGGGATACGAAGCGGTGCGCCCCCTGGCCGAGATCGAGCTGCGCGCGACCGACGTCTTCGTCGCGCTCCGCCACCTTTGGGCCATGGGGAACAACGTGCTCACCGGCGAGAACCGCGGCATCGCCCACATGAACTTCGGCCGGGCGCTGTCCACCTTGCGCCGGTGGGACGCGGATTATCTCGGCCCCTGACGCCGTCGAACGTTCTATACTGGACTGATGGGAGGGCGTGCATTTTCCGCCCGGCTTCGTTGTTGCGGAACACGATGTGTCCCGGGGCGGCCCCCTCCCACCGCGAGCCCCGCGGATCGTCTTTCGCCGCCGGGGCTTGCGGCCCCGGCAGAAGCGGCCCGACACGCCGCCGCACGCCCGGCGACGCGCCTCGGACGCGCAGGCGATCCGACCCGAACACGCCATAAAGTCGGCACGACTCGGGCGCCGGGCCCGTGCCGACGATCTGATGAATGCTGTTTTCCTTATCCATGAACGGAGCGACGATGACGCCGGATCGAACCACGCAGGTGCTCGTGATCGGAGGCGGGCCCGCGGGATCCACCGCCGCCACCCTGCTCGCGCGGGAAGGATTCGAGGTCACGCTCATGGAGCGCGAGGTGTTCCCGCGCTACCACATCGGCGAATCGCTGCTGGTGGCGCTGAACCACATCTTCGACGTGCTGGGGCTGCGCGAGAAGATGGAGGCGCACGGGTTCCAGAAGAAGACCGGCGCCTTCTTCGAGTGGGGCCCCGAGCGCTGGCTCTTCGACTGGAGCAAGCTCACCGGCGAGCACCGCTCCTCGTTCCAGGTGAAGCGCTCCGAGTTCGACCAGCTCCTGCTGGAGCACTCGAAGGAGCAGGGCGTGAAGGTGCACGAGGGGATGGTGGTGCGCAGCCTGGCGTTCGAGGGCGACCGCCCGGTGCGCGCGAGCTGGCAGGTGGTGGGCGGCGGGACCGGCGAGATCGAGTTCGACTTCCTGGTGGACGCCACCGGGCGCTCGGGGATCATGGCCAACCGCTACCTGCACTCGCGCCACCACAACGCGGCGTTCCGCAACATCGCCATCTGGGGCTACTACCGCGGCGTCGACCACCCCGACACGGGGCTCACCGGCGCCATCCTGGTCGGCTCCATCCCCGAGGGGTGGACCTGGACGATCCCGCTGCACGACGGCACCACCAGCGTGGGGCTGGTGGTGCACGAGGACTACTTCCAGGACGAGAAGAAGAAGAAGACGGTCGAGGACGTCTTCGCCGAGGGGATCGGCCGCTCGCGCCTCGCCAGCGACGCCATCGCCAACGCCGAGCTGGTGTCGGAGATCCGCGTGGAGGGCGACTACTCCTACCTGTCGGACGTGCTGGCGGGGCCGGGCTACTACCTGGCGGGCGACTCGGCGGCGTTCCTGGACCCGCTCCTTTCCTCGGGCGTGCACCTGGCCACCTACAGCGGGATGCTCGCCGCGGCCAGCATCACCAGCACGCTGCGCGGCGAGATCCCCGCGGAAGACGCGATCGCCTTCTACACGACCTGCTACCGCGAGCACTACATGCGGTGGATGCTGATCGTCTCGACGTTCTACGACCAGAACTCGGGGAAGGAGACGTACTTCTGGGAGGCGCAGCGCCTGAGCACCGGCGACATCAACGCCTCCGACGCCAAGCTCGCCTTCACCAACGTCGTCGCCGGCCTGGAGGACCTGAAGGAGGCCGAGCACCCCGAGCTGCTGGCCGAGGTGTCGTCGCGGATGCGCGAGAACCTGAGCCGCAACGCGGTGGACCTGGGCGACGGCGGCTCGCCGACCCCCTTCTCGGACCTGGTCCGCGAGGAAGACATGCACTGCCGCCCCACGGCGCTGGGCTACCGCGTGGTCACCGAGCCGCGGCTGGGGATCGCCCGCGTGGAAGTTCCCGCCGAGGCCGAGCTGCTGGCCGCGGCGGCCTGACGCCCGGTCCGGCGTCTCACCGGGGCCGACGTCCGGCCCCACTCCCCGAGGCTCGCGCGGCGGACGCGCGAGCAGATGTCGGCCGGGCCCCCTCCCGGCCGCACCCAATCGACCCAAAAGGCCCATGATGGACGGAACGACGCAGGTGCTCGTGATCGGAGGGGGGCCCGCCGGGTCCACCGCCGCCACGCTGCTGGCGCGCGAGGGATTGCGCGTGACGCTCCTCGAACGCGAGGTGTTTCCGCGCTACCACATCGGCGAATCGCTGCTGGTGGCGCTGAACCACATCTTCGACGTGCTGGGGCTGCGCGAGAAGCTGGAGGCGCACGGCTTCCAGAAGAAGACCGGGGCGTTCTTCGAGTGGGGGGCCGAGCGCTGGCTCTTCGACTGGGGCAACCTCCCCGGCCCGCACCGCTCGTCGTTCCAGGTGAAGCGCTCGGAGTTCGACCAGATCCTGCTGGAGCACTCGAAGGAGCAGGGCGTCACGGTGCACGAGGGCGTCGCCGTGCGCGGCATCCGCTTCGACGGCGACCGCCCGGTGGCGGCGACGTGGCAGGCGGCCGACGGCGGCGAGACGGGCGAGATCGAGTTCGACTACGTGGTGGACGCCTCCGGGCGCTCCGGGATCATGGCGAACCGCTACCTGAACTCGCGCCGCCACAACAAGGCGTTCCAGAACATCGCGGTGTGGGGCTACTACCGCGGCGTCCATCACCCCGACGTGGGGCTGGTGGGCCCGATCCTGGTGGGCTCGATCGCCGAGGGGTGGACCTGGACGATCCCGCTGCACGACGGCACCACCAGCGTGGGCCTCGTGGTCCACGAGAAGTACTTCCAGGAGCAGAAGAAGACCCGCACGGTCGAGGAGATCTTCCACGAAGGCGTGGGCCGCTCGCGGCTGGCGAGCGACGCCATCGCGGGGGCGGAGCTGGTCTCCGACGTCCGCGTGGAGGGCGACTACTCGTACCTGTCCGACGTGCTGGCGGGGCCGGGCTACTTCCTGGCGGGCGACTCGGCGGCGTTCCTGGACCCGCTCCTCTCCTCGGGCGTGCACCTGGCCACCTACAGCGGGATGCTCGCCGCGGCCAGCATCTCCAGCATCGTGCGCGGGGAGATCGCCGAGGACGACGCGGTCACCTTCTACAGCACCTGCTACCGCG
>DASQLJ010000440.1:0-3141 GCA_035630095.1 Longimicrobium sp. | reverse complement strand
ACGCCGGGGGCGGGGGAGGCGCTCTCGCGGGGCTGAACGTGAGCGGAGTCGGTGCGGAGCTCGAGAGCGCCAAGTTCGATCTCTCCCTGACGCTCGCGGCGACCGCCCAGGGCCTGCGTGGCGCGCTGAACTACGGCACGGACCTGTTCGAGCGCGGCACGGTCGAGCGGATGCTCGGCCACCTGGAGCGGGTGCTGGAGCAGGTGGCCGCGGACGCGGACGTGCGGCTCTCGCGGCTGGAGCTGCTCGGGGAGCCGGAGCGCGCGCTGGTGCTGGAGGGGTGGAACCGGACGGAGGCGGAGGTTCCGGCGGACCGGTGCATCCACGAGCTGTTCGAGGCGCAGGCGGCGCGCACGCCGGGGGCGGTGGCCCTGCGCTTCGAGGAGGAGTCGCTCACCTACGCGGAGCTGAACGCGCGGGCGAACCGCCTGGCGCACCACCTGGCCGGGCTCGGCGCCGGGCCGGAGGCGCGCGTGGGCATCTGCGTGGATCGCTCGGCGGAGATGGTGGTGGCGATGCTGGCCGTGCTGAAGTCCGGCGCCGCGTACCTGCCGCTGGATCCGTCCTATCCGGCGCGTCGCCTGGCGTACATGCTGGAGGATTCCGGCGCGCCGCTGCTGGTCACGCAGGATTCGCTGCGCGGCCTGCTGCCGACGGACGGCGTGCGGATCGTCTCGCTGGATGAGGACGCGGCCGCGATCGCGTCGAATTCCGCCGACGCGCCGCGAACCCCGGTCGATGCGGCGAACGCGGCATACGTCATCTACACCTCCGGCTCGACGGGCAACCCGAAGGGCGTGCAGGTGACGCACGGGAACGCGGTGAGCTTCTTCGCCGGGATGGACGAGCGGGTGGGCGGATCGGCGGCCGGGACGTGGCTGGCGGTGACGCGCATCAGCTTCGACATCCACGTGCTGGAGCTGCTCTGGACGCTGGCGCGCGGCTTCCGCGTGATCGTGCAGCCGGAGCCGGACAGGGCGCGCGACGGCGAGCGCGTCGCGGAGCAGATCCGCCGCCACGCGGTCACGCACCTGCAGTGCACGCCCTCCCTCGCGGCGATGATGATCGCGGAGAGCGGGATCGGGGCGCTGTCGGGCCTCGAGCGCATCCTGCTCGGCGGCGAGGCGCTGCCCTCGGACCTGGCGGCGCAGATCGCGACCGTGCTGCCGAACGGCCTCGTCAACATGTACGGCCCGACGGAGACCACCGTCTGGTCCGCCACCCACGCCGTCGAAGTCGTGGAGGGGCCGATCCCCATCGGCCGCCCGATCGCGAACACGCGCGTGTACGTGCTGGATGCGGCCCTGCGTCCGCAGCCGGCGGGCGTGCCGGGCGAGCTGTTCATCGGCGGCCACGGCGTGGCCCGGGGCTACCTGGGCCGGCCCGGCCTGACGGCCGAGCGCTTCGTGCCGGACGCGTTCTCGGCGGAGCCGGGCGCGCGGCTGTACCGCACGGGCGACCGCGCGCGGTGGACGGCGGAGGGCGTGCTGGAGTACCTGGGCCGCCTGGACGCGCAGGTGAAGGTGCGCGGCATCCGCATCGAGCCGGGAGAGATCGAGGCGGTGCTGCGCGGCCATCCGGCCGTGGTGGAGTGCGCCGTCGTCGCGCGCACGGCCGGGGCGGGGGACACGCGCCTGGTGGCGTACGTCGTGGGCGCGGCGGAGGCGGACGCGCTGCGGGCGCACGTGGGCCGCAGCCTGCCGGATTACATGGTGCCGAGCGCGTTCGTGCAGCTGGATGCGCTTCCCCTCACCCCCAACGGCAAGCTGGACCGGAAGGCGCTGCCGGCGCCGGAGGGGAGTTCGTACGCCACGCGCGCGTACGAGGCGCCGCGCACCGAGGCGGAGCGCAAGGTGGCCGCGGCGTGGGCCGAGGTGCTGGGGGTGGAGAGCGTGGGCGCGCACGACCGGTTCTTCGACCTGGGCGGCCACTCGCTGCTGCTGGTGCGGGTGCAGGCGCGCCTGCGCGAGGCGTTCGGCCAGCCGATGCCCATCACCCACCTGTTCCGTTACCTTACGGTGAGCGCCCTGGCCGCGGCGCTGGACGCCCCCGCGCCGGAGCCGGCCGCCGCCACGGCGGACGAAGCGCGGGTGCGGGCCGGGCGGCACAGGCTGCGGGCGAGGGGGCGGGCTGGCGTGGCGGGGTCACGGGGTGACGGGTGACGGGGTGAGCAGGATGTTTCCTGTTCCCCTGTTTTTTAACGACGATAAACAAGCTTTCGGGCGATAGATGAGCCAGACCAGCGAGCCCACCGGGCTCGAGATCGCCGTCGTGGGAATGGCGGGGCGCTTTCCCGGCGCGCCCGGCGTGGACGCCCTGTGGGCCAACCTGCGCGCCGGGGTGGAGTCCATCCGCCGCTTCACCGACGAGGAGCTGGCCGCCGCGGGGGTGCCGGACTCGCTGCGCACCGACCCCGCGTACGTCCCCGCGCAGGGCTCGCTGGCGGAGGTGGATCGCTTCGACGCCGCCTTCTTCGGGATGACCCCGCGCGAGGCGGAGGTCACCGATCCCCAGCAGCGCCTGTTCCTGGAGGTGGCGTGGGAGGCGCTGGAGCACGCCGGCTACGATGCCGCGCGCGTCCCCGGCCGCGTGGGCGTGTACGCGGGCACCGGCATGAGCAGCTACTACCTGAACCTGCTCTCCCGCCCCGACGTGATCGCCGCGGCCGGCGAGATGGCCGTGCACATGGGGAACGACAAGGACTTCCTGGCCTCCCGCGCGGCGTTCAAGATGGGGCTCGAAGGCCCCGCCGTGGTGGTGCAGACGGCGTGCAGCACCTCGCTGGTGGCGGTGCACCTGGCCTGCCAGGCGCTGCTGGGCGGCGACTGCGACATGGCCCTGGTCGGGGGCTCGGACGTCACGGCGCACCAGCACGGCGGCTACCTCTACCAGGAGGGGAACATCCGTTCGCCGGACGGACACTGCCGGGCCTTCGACGCCCAGGCGCGGGGGGCGGTGCGCGGGAGCGGGGTGGCCATCGCCGCGCTCAAGCGGCTCGAAGACGCGCTGGCGGACGGCGACACCGTGCACGCGGTGATCCTGGCGTCGGCCATCAACAACGACGGCTCCGCCAAGATCGGCTTCACCGCGCCGCGGGTGGAGGGGCAGGCCGCCGCCATCCGCGCCGCGCACGCCGCCGCG
>DASQLJ010000439.1:0-5668 GCA_035630095.1 Longimicrobium sp. | reverse complement strand
CCGCGGCGTGGCCGTCATCGAAGACGCGGCCCAGGCCATCGGCGCGCGCCAGGAGACGGCGGACGGGTGGATCACCACGGGCACGCTGGGCGACGCGTGCACCTTCTCCTTCTTCCCCACCAAGAACCTGGGCGCGTTCGGCGACGCGGGGATGACGGTGACCAACGACGCCGCCGTCGCCGAGCGCCTGCGCAAGCTGCGCGTGCACGGCGGCCGGCAGATGTACCACCACGAAGAGGTCGGCTACAACTCGCGCCTCGACGCGCTGCAGGCGGCGGTGCTGTCCGCCAAGCTGCCGCACCTGGCCGGCTGGAGCGCCGCCCGCCGCGCGCACGCCGCGTTCTACGACCAGGCGCTGGCGGGCGTGGACGGGCTGGTGACGCCGCCGGTGTGCCCCGGCAACGAGTCGATCGTCAACCAGTACACGGTGCGCGTGCTGGAGGAGAAGCGCGACGCGCTGCGCGAGCACCTCACCGCGCGCGGCGTGGGCTGCTCGGTCTACTACCCCGTGCCGCTGCACCTGCAGGAGTGCTTCGCGTACCTGGGGTGCCGGCAGGGGCAGTTCCCCGAGTCCGAGCGGGCGTGCCTGGAAGTGCTGTCGCTTCCCGTCTACCCCGAGCTGACGCAGGACCAGCTCGCCTACGTGGCGGAGACGGTCCGCGCCTTCTTCGGCGCGTGAACCGGGCCGACGCCCATCCGCGCCGGAGAGCCCGGCCCGGTTCGGCCGCGGCGGGGCTTCCCTCCCCCGCCTAGCCGGCGATGCACGTGGTCGCCCACAACGGGGCGCGCATCTGGGGCGGCGCCGAACGCGCGACGGCGCTGCTGCTGGCGGGGCTGCAGCGGCGCGGCCACCGCGTGCTGCTGCTCTGCAACGACAGGCGCGTGGCGCGGGGAGCCGGCGAGCTCGGCGTGCCCACCGAGATCCTGCCGCTGGGCGGCGACGGGATGCTTCCGCACGCCCTGCGGCTGGCGCGGCGGCTCCGCAAGCTGCGCCCGGACGCGTTCATCATCGGCACCTACAAGAAGCTGTTCCTCGCCTCCCTGGGCGCGCGGCTGGCGCGGGTGCCGCGCGTGGTCGCCCGCGTGGGGCTGGAGACGGATACGCCGCGCAGCGCCAAGTACCGCGTCGCCCTGCCGCGCTGGGTGGATGCCGTGGCCGTGAACGCCCGCCGCATGCTCCCCGCGTTCGCCGGGCTCCCCGACTTCTCCGGCCGCGCCGTGGTGATCCACAACGGCGTGGACGTGCCCGTGCGCCGCCAGCCGCCCGGTGCCCTCCGCGCCTCCCTCGGCATCTCCGCGGACGCGTCCGTGGTCGGCGCCGTCGCGCGGCTGGCGGCGCAGAAGCGGCTGGACCGTTTGCTCCGCGCGATCGCCGATCTCCCGAACGTGCACTGCATCCTCGCCGGCGACGGCGAGGAACGGGAGACGATGGAAGAGCTGGCGTCGGCGCTCGGCATCGCCGCGCGCGTCCACTTCCTCGGCCACCGCGGCGACACGGGCGACGTGCTGGCGGCGCTGGACGTGTTCGTCGTCTCCTCCGACCGCGAGGGGCTCTCCAACTCGATGCTGGAGGCGCTCGCGGCCGGCGTTCCCGTCGTCAGCACGCCGGTGAGCGGCGCCGACGACGCGCTGGAGCCTTTCCCGGACGGAAGCGCGCCGGGCGAGATCGTGGGGTTTTCGGAAGACGAGATCGCCACCGCCCTCCGCCGCCTGCTCTCAAACCCTGATCGGCGTCGGACGATGGCGGAGGCCGCGCGGCGGCGCGCGGCCGAGCGCTTCAGCATGGACGCGATGCTCGACCGGTGGGAGGCGCTGCTGGCGGGACGCACGCTGGAGGCCGCATGAAGCTCGTGATCCAGAACGGCAGCCGCGTGTGGGGCGGCAACGAGAAGTGGCTCGCCACGCTCTCGGCGGGGCTGATCGCGCGCGGGCACCAGGTGATCGTGTCGTGCCCGCGCGGCGCCGTGCGCGACGGGCTGGCGCGGATGGGCGTCCCCACCACCCCCGTCCGCCCGCGCGGCATGCTCGACGTGGCGAGCGGCGTCGCGTTCGCGCGCTGGCTGAGAAAAGAACGGCCGGACGCGCTGCTGCTCACCTCGTGGCGACCCATATCCTGGGCGGCGTGGGCCGGGCGCCGCGCCCAGGTCCCCCGCGTGGTGGTGCGCCTGGGCATCGTCCGCCCGCACCCGGCGCGCGGCCCTCGAGCACGCGCGTTCGACCGCTGGGTGGACGCGATGATCGTGAACAGCACCGAGATCCGCGACGTGTGGCTCCGCTCCGCGCCCACCTACCCGGCCGAGCGGGTGAACGTGGTGATGAACGGCCTGCACACCCGCGACGACCGGCGGCCCGCCCTGCGCGACCGTCTGCGCGCGGAGCTCGGGATCGCGCCCGGCACGCTGCTGATCGGCGGGGCGGGCCACCTGGCGCCGCGGAAGGGCTTCGACCTGCTCCTGCGCGCGTTCGCCGCCGCCAGTCTGCCCGATGCGCGCGTGGTGATCGCCGGCGGCGGCGACTACCTCGCCGAGCTCCAGGCGCTCGCCGCCGAGCTCGGCGTGTCCGACCGCGTGCACTTCCTCGGGCACCGCGACGACGGCCCGGACGTGATCGCCGGGTGCGACGTTTTCGTGCTGGGCAGCCGCAACGAGGGGATGGCGAACGTGATGCTGGAGGCGATGGCCGCCGGCGTCCCCGTCGTCGCCACCGACGTCAGCGGCGTGCGGCGCGCGCTGGACCGGGAGCCCGGCACCCCCTCCGCCGGCTGGATCGTCCCCCCCGACGACGCGGAGGCGATGGCCGCCGCGATCGGCGAGGTGGCCGGGGCGCTCGCGACGGACCCGCCGCGCGTGGCCGAGCGCACGGACGAGGCGCTCCGCCGCGTCCGCGAGCGCTTCGGCGTCGACCGCATGGTGGGCGAGTGCGAGGCGATCCTCTTCGGCGCCGCCCCGCCGACTTCGCGCGGCTGACGTGTCCGAGCTCCGCTACCCCTCGCGCCACGTGTGCGTCGTGCTGCTCACCGGCCTGGGCGACGTGGTGCACGGCCTGCCGCTGGTTAACGCGCTCAAGGACGACGATCCCACGCGCCGGATCACCTGGGTGGTGGAGCCGATGCCCGCGCCGCTGCTCGCTGGCCATCCCTCCATCGACCGGGTGGTGGTCTACCGCAAGCAGGATGGACTGCGCGGCATCCGCCAACTCGCGCGCGACCTCGCGGCGGGCGAGCGGATCGACTTGGCGCTGAACCTGAACGTCTACACCAAGAGCATCTGGCCCACGCTGCTGTCGCGCGCACGGCACCGGCTGGGCTTCGACCGCGGGCGCTCGTTCGAAGGCGTGTGGCTGGCGTCGAACCATCACCTGGACCGCCGGCCGCGCGCCCACACCGCCGACATGTTCCTGGAGTTCGCGGAGCACCTCGCGCTTCCCGTCACCCGCCCCGAGTGGCGCATCCCGCTCACGGCGGACGAGCGGACGGCGCAGGCGGAGTTCTTCTCCGCGTTCGGCGGCCGGCCCGTGGCCACGATCGTCCCCGCGTCCGCCAGCGCGAAGAAGGACTGGCCCGCCGAGCGCTGGGCCGCCGTCGCCGACGCGCTGGCGCACGACTTCGGCTACGCGGTGGTGCTCGCCGGCGGCCCCGGCGAGCGCGAGCAGCGGATCGCGCGGGAGATCGTGGAGCGCTCGTCGGCGGCGCCCGCCTGGGCGCTGGGCGACTCCATCCGCCGGCTGACGTGGACGATCGCCGGGAGCAGCCTGGTTCTCGCGCCCGATACGGGACCGGTGCACATCGCGCGGGCGTTCGGCGTCCCGGTGATCGGCCTGTACGGCCACACCAACCCGTGGCGCGTGGGGCCGTGGCGGACGTACCACGACCTGTGGGTCGACGCCTACACCGAGCCCGGCGAGGCACCCGATCCGTCGAACTTCACGCCCAAGCTCGGCCGCATGGAGCGGATCACCGTGGCCCAGGTGATCGACCAGATCGCCCTCGCTTCGGAGCGCTACACCCGCGCGAAAAGCTAGGCGCGACAACGCATCGCCTTTCGTCACTCCCGTCGAACGCCGCTCCGGAGCTACTGCCGGAGCGGCGTCTTTCTTTACCGAGCGGCGCACCAATCGCCCTGATAACGCTCTCTAAAGACACAAACGTTGACCGTTTACTTCGTGCACGTCATCTTGGGCGGGCGTGAGGTGGGGGGGACTTGAAAACTATAACACTGTGTGCTATGCTTCTGATGCCTGGGGTGGGAGCGCAAGGGCGGTACCTGGAGTTCGTGTTCCTGCCTTCCTTCGAGCGCAGCGCGGCGGGGCTCCTTTCCGACGCGGACATCCGCGAGCTGGAGCTTACGCTGCTCGAGAACCCCCGCGAGGGTGCGATGATCCGCGACACCGGCGGGGTGCGCAAGGTTCGCGCGGCCATCGGCGGGCGCGGCAAGAGCGGCAGCACGCGCGTGGTGTACCTGTACGTCGAGGTACGCCAGAAGATCTACCTCCTGTTCTGTTATCCCAAGAACGAACAGGCGAACCTCACGCCCGAGCAGAGCCGGCGCATCCGGCAGCTCGTGGCCAGTCTTCAGGCCGAGGAGCACGCATGAGCACCGAAAACGGAGGGGCCGCGTTCGGCGACGCGCTGATCGGCGCGCTCGAAGAGGCGGTGGCGCACGAGCGCGGCGAGCTGGCCGGCGCCCGCGTGGACCGGGTGGAAATCACCGCCCGCCACGCCTGGGTGCAGCCGCCGCCGGCCTACACGCCCGAGCAGATCCGCGAGATCCGGCACGCGCTGTCGATGTCGCAGCAGGTGTTCGCCGACCTGCTGAACGCCAGCGCCAGCGCCGTGCGCGCATGGGAGCAGGGCGCCCGCGAGCCCGACGGCCCCACCCGGCGCCTGCTGCAGGTGGCCGAGCTGAACCCCGACGCGCTCACGCACACCGTGCAAGGCGTGCGAGAGTTCCGGAAGGCGCCACCACCCAGGCTGGTGGCGGAGCGGCCCGCGATCCCGTTCGGCACGCCGCGAGCCGGGAAGGACCCGAAGTGATGAAGCCCCGCGCCGGTTGGCCGCGGGGCTTCTGATTTTCGTGCGATGCTCGCCGTTGAACAGAGACTTTCTCTGCGCCGGCTTCAGCTCGCGGCGCGGAGGCGGGCGACGATCGCGTCGCCGGCGGCTTGCGTGCCGAGGGTGCCGCCCAGCTCGCCGGTGGTCTCGCCGGCCAGGATGCAGTCGCGCACCGCGTTCTCCAGCCTGTCGCCGGCCTCGGCGTGCCCCAGGTGGCGCAGCATCAGCGCGGAGGTGAGCACGGCGGCGAAGGGGTTGGCCCTGTCTTGCCCGGCGATGTCGGGGGCGGAGCCGTGCACGGGCTCGAACATCGACACGCGGCCAGGGTGGATGTTGCCCGACGCGGTGAGCCCCAGCCCGCCCGCGATCCCCGCGCCCAGGTCGGAGAGGATGTCGCCGAAGAGGTTCTCGGTGACGATCACGTCGAAGCGGTGCGGATCGACCATCAGCAGGTACGCGGTCGAGTCGACGAGCGCGTGCTCGACGGTGACCGAGGGGTGCCGGGGGGCGAGCTCGTCGACCACCTCGCGCCACAGGCGGCTGCTGGCGAGGACGTTCGCCTTGTCGACACTGGTGAGGTGTCGCCGCCGATCCTCGGCGAGGGTGAAGCCGAGCTGG
>DASQLJ010000438.1:0-9367 GCA_035630095.1 Longimicrobium sp. | reverse complement strand
GTGTTGCGCGCGAAGTCGGTACTGACGGCCGCCTCGGCGGCCAGGCGGTCGTTCCGGGCGTTGGCGGCACCTGGAAGGATCTCACCGACAGCGTCAACTTCATGGCCGGCAACCTGACGGCGCAGGTGCGCAACATCGCCGAGGTCACGAAGGCGATGGCCGCGGGCGACCTCGGCAAGAAGATCACCGTGACGTCAAGGGCGGGATCCTGGAGCTGAAGAACACGATCAACACGCTCGTGGACCAGCTCGGCTCGTTCGCCTCCGAGGTCACGCGCGTGGCGCGCGAGGTGGGCACCGAAGGGCGGCTGGGCGGGCAGGCGCGGGTGGAGGGGGTCGCCGGCGTGTGGCGCGACCTCACCGACAGCGTGAACTTCATGGCCAGCAACCTGACCGGCCAGGTGCGCAACATCGCCGACGTGACCACGGCCGTGGCCCGCGGCGACCTGAGCCGCAAGATCACGGTGGACGTGAAGGGCGAGATGCTGGAGCTGAAGAACACCGTCAACGTGATGGTGGACCAGCTCAGCGCCTTCGCGTCGGAGGTGACCCGCGTGGCCAAGGAGGTGGGGACGGAAGGGAAGCTCGGCGGCCAGGCGCGAGTCGAGGGGGTGGCCGGCGTGTGGCGCGACCTCACCGACAACGTGAACCAGCTCGCCGGCAACCTGACCGTCCAGCTCCGCGACGTGAGCGCGGTGGCGACGGCGATCGCGGACGGCGACCTGACGCGCAAGATCACGGTCGAGGCGGCCGGCGAGATCCTGCAGATCAAGGACGTGATCAACAGCATGGTGGACCGCCTCTCCGTCTTCGCGGACGAGGTGACCCGCGTGGCGCGCGAGGTGGGCACCGAAGGGAAGCTGGGCGGGCAGGCCGAGGTGCCGGGCGCCGCGGGCACCTGGCGGCAGCTCACCGACAACGTGAACGCCATGGCCAACTCGCTGACCGCGCAGGTGCGCGCGATCAAGGACGTGGCCATCGCGGTGACCAACGGCGACCTGACGCGGACGATCACGGTGGAGGCGCGCGGCGAGCTCGACGAGCTCAAGCGCAACATCAACCAGATGATCGCGAACCTGAAGGAGACCACCGAGCAGAACGCGCAGCAGGACTGGCTGAAGACCAACCTGGCCAAGTTCAGCCGCATGATGCAGGGGCAGAAGGACCTGGAGTCGATCAGCCGCCTCATCATGTCGGAGCTCACCCCGCTGGTGGGCGCGCACCACGGCGCCTTCTTCCTGGCCGAGGACGACCGCGGCACGGTGCTCAAGCTGATCGCCAGCTACGCCTACAAGCAGCGGAAGTCGCTCGCCAACCGCTTCCGCGAGGGCGAGGGGCTGGTGGGGCAGGCCGCGCTGGAGAAGAAGCCGATCCTGCTCACCGGGGTGCCGGACGACTACATCGTCATCTCCTCGGGGCTGGGCGAGGCGCCGCCGCGCAACGTGATGGTGCTCCCGGTGCTCTTCGAGGGCGAGGTGAAGGCGGTGATCGAGCTGGCCGCGTTCAACCCCTTCTCGCAGATCCACCAGGTGTTCCTGGACCAGCTCGCCGAGAGCGTGGGCGTGGTGATCAACATGATCGCCGCCAACATGCGCACCGAGGAGCTGCTGGAGCAGTCGCAGAAGCTCACCCAGGAGCTGCAGAGCCAGTCGAAGGAGCTGCAGCAGCAGCAGGAAGAGCTGCGCCGCACCAACGCCGAGCTCGAGGCGCAGGCCCGCACGCTCAAGGCGAGTGAGGAAGCCCTTCGCGACCAGCAGGAAGAGCTGCAGCAGGTCAACGAGGAGCTGGAGGAGAAGGCCAGCCTGCTCGCCGAGCAGAACCGCAAGGTGGAGCAGAAGAACGCCGAGGTGGAGGCCGCCCGGCGCGAGCTGGAGGACAAGGCCGAGCAGCTGGCGCTCAGCTCCAAGTACAAGAGCGAGTTCCTGGCGAACATGAGCCACGAGCTGCGCACGCCGCTCAACTCGCTGCTCATCCTGGCCAAGCTCCTGTCCGACAACAAGGACGGCAACCTGACCGACAAGCAGGTGGAGTACAGCACCACCATCCTGCAGAGCGGCACCGACCTGCTCAACCTGATCAACGACGTGCTCGACGTCTCCAAGGTCGAAGCCGGCAAGATGGAGATCAACGCCACGGACGTGTACCTGAAGGACGTGGCGGGCTACGTGGAGCGCTCGTTCCGGCCGGTGGCCGAGCAGAAGGGGCTGGCGCTGATCGTGGCCATCGAGCCCGACGTCCCCGAGACGCTGTGGACCGACGGGCACCGCCTGCAGCAGGTGCTCAAGAACCTGCTCAGCAACGCCTTCAAGTTCACCGACCAGGGGAGCGTGTCGATGACGGTGCGCAAGGCCGACAAGGGCCGGCGCTTCGGCAGGGCCACGCTGGACGACGCCGAGGAGGTGATCGCCTTCTCGGTGGCCGACACCGGCATCGGCATCCCCAAGAACAAGCAGCGCCTGATCTTCGAGGCGTTCCAGCAGGCCGACGGCACCACCAGCCGCAAGTACGGCGGCACCGGCCTGGGGCTCACCATCTCGCGCGAGCTGACGCGGCTGCTGGGCGGCGAGATCCGGGTGGAGAGCACCGACGGCGAGGGGAGCACCTTCACCCTCTTCCTCCCGCGCGAGTGGCCGGGCGAGCCGCACGACTACCGCGACCACGACGCGGACGACGACGGCGACGACGGCGGCAACGGTCACCGGCGGGGCCCCTCGCCCGTGGCCGGCACCCCCGAGCCCGCCACCGCGCCGCGGCGGCGCGGACGTCCCCAGCAGCAGCCGCGGCAGCCGCAGCCGCACGACGGCGACGGTGAGGCCTCGGGCGCGCCGCAGCAGGAACGCCGCCGCCGGCCGCGCGACCCGCAGGCGGTGGGGATCCACGACGACCGTTCGACCGTGGAGCCGGGCGACCGCGTGGTCTTGATCGTGGAGAACGACGTGTCGTTCGCGCGCATCCTCCTCGACATGGCGCGCGAGAAGGGGTTCAAGGCGCTGGTGGCGCTGGACGGCGAGACCGGGCTGGAGCTGGTGCAGGAGTACGGCCCCGACGCGGTCACGCTCGACATCGACCTCCCGGGGATCGACGGGTGGACGGTGCTGGACCGGCTGAAGCACTCGCCCGAGACGCGGCACATCCCCGTGCACATCGTCTCCGGGGTGGGCAAGCGGCAGCGGGGCCTCCGGCAGGGGGCGCTCAGCTACCTCGAGAAGCCGGTGAGCAAGGACGCCCTCGACTCGGCGTTCGAGCGCATCTCCTCCTTCCTCTCCGACGGGGTGAAGCGCCTGCTGGTGGTGGAGGACGACGAGACCCAGCGCAACAGCATCATCGAGCTGGTGGGCGACGACGACGTGGAGATCACCGCGGTGGGCACCGCCGAGGAGGCGCTCCGCGAGCTCACCGAGAAGCACTACGACTGCATGGTGCTGGACCTGGGGCTGCAGGGGATGGACGGCTTCAAGCTGCTGGAGCAGGTGAAGGGCTTCGAGGGCGTGCAGGACCTGCCGATCATCATCTACACCGGCAAGGAGCTCTCGCGCGAGGAGGAGACGCAGCTGCGGCGCTACGCCGAGACCATCATCGTGAAGGACGTGAAGAGCCCCGAGCGGCTGCTGGACGAGACCGCGCTCTTCCTGCACCGGATCGAGGCCAAGCTCCCCGACCAGAAGCGGCGCATGCTGGAGCGGCTGCACAGCACCGACACCCTGTTCGCGGGGAAGAAGGTGATGATCGTGGACGACGACATGCGCAACATCTTCTCGCTCACCAGCGTGCTGGAGAGCCAGGGGATGGCGGTGGTGTTCGCCGAGAACGGCCGCGACGCGCTGGAGGTGCTCAAGGCGCAGCCCGACGTGGACATCGTGCTGATGGACGTGATGATGCCCGAGATGGACGGCTACGAGACGACGAAGGCGATCCGCGAGATGCCCGAGCACGCCGAGCTGCCCATCATCTCCCTCACGGCCAAGGCCATGAAGGGCGACCGCGAGAAGTCGATCGCGAGCGGCGCGTCGGACTACATCACCAAGCCGGTGGACACCGACCAGCTCCTGTCGCTGATGCGCGTCTGGCTCTACCGCTGAGCCCGTCGCGGACCGGCCCCCGGCACGCCCCCGGGGCCGGTCCGCCCTTGCGCGCGCGCCGTTTCGGCGGCATTACGCTCGTGCGGGGATCGGCATCGGGCACGCGTTCGGTACAGTGCCCGGCGCCCAGGGGGACTCGGGACCGAGGAACTCGACGGATCCCACGAGCTCCGTTCCGCGAGCGGGCGGTTTGCGTGAGGGATTCGCGCCCGGAGGGCCGAGACGCCGGCGCGCCCGCGTCGACGTCTCGGGAGCGAGCGAGGGCAGTGGCGCGACGGCGGCTCGGCGCCGTTGGCAACGGCGGTATCGTTGCCTACGGCGCGCGAAGCCCGGCCCGGAGCGCAGCGGAGGGACACGCCCGGACCCGCAGTTTCCGTTCAGGGAACCGGCAGCATCGTTTCGCGCGTCGTACCAGGACCCAGGACGGCACCCGACACTCGGCACAAGGAACCCGATCGAACCCGCGTATCCGCCCCCGCCCGCGACGAAGCGTCCACCGCCCGACGGACTCCGGCGAGCCGAACGGCAAAGGGATTGCGAAGTGCCACTCGCGGCGCCGCGCGCGCGGACGCGGCACCTGCGTGACATCCACGGGCACACATGGCCGTAGCAGTGAAGGACAACGGGGGGCAACGGGAGCGGGGGCGAGGCGAGGAGCGGCCCACGCGGCGGCGCGACGACGCGTCGTCGTCGACCGTGCTGCGCAGCTCGGCCAACCTTCCCGACACGCCGGCGGGGTACCCGCCCGAGCTGGAGCGGGTGGAGGTGGAGGTGCTGCTGGAGGCGATGTACCGCCACTACGGCTTCGACTTCCGCTCCTACGCCTTCTCGTCGCTCAAGCGGCGGCTGTGGAAGCGCATCGGCGCCGAGGGGCTCACCACCGTGAGCCAGCTCCAGGACCGGGTGCTGCACAGCCCGGAGGCGATGGAGCAGCTCCTGCTCGACCTGTCGATCAACGTCACCGCCATGTACCGCGACCCCGGCTTCTACGCCGCGTTCCGGACGCAGGTGGTGCCGCTGCTGCGCACCTATCCGTTCCTGCGCATCTGGCACGCCGGGTGCTCGACGGGCGAGGAGGTGTTCTCCATGGCCATCCTGCTGCAGGAAGAGGGCTTGTACGACCGCGCCCGCATCTACGCCACCGACATCAACGAGGTGGTGCTGCAGCGGGCGCGCGCCGGGATCTTCCCGCTGGAGAAGATGAAGGAATACACCGAGAACTACCTGAAGGCCGGGGGAACCCGCTCCTTCAGCGAGTACTACACGGCCATGTACGACGGGGCGCTGTTCAACACCTCGCTCACCAGGAACGTGGTCTTCTCGCAGCACAACCTGGTCACCGACGGCTCGTTCGCCGAGTTCCACGTGATCCTCTGCCGCAACGTGATGATCTACTTCGACCGCGAGCTGCAGAACCGCGTGCACGACCTGTTCTACGCCTCGCTGGTGCCGCTGGGGATCCTCTGCCTGGGGAACAAGGAGACGGTCCGCTTCACGCGCTACGAGGAGCAGTACGAGGCGCTGAACCTGAAGGAGAAGATCTACCGGAGGGCCGGGTGACGGCGGGGATGGCGGGGTACGGCCTGATCGCCGTGGGCGTGAGCGCCGGCGGGCTGTTCGCGCTGCGCACGCTGGTGGCCGCGCTCCCGGCGGGGTTCGACATCCCCATCGCCGTGGTGCAGCACCGCAGCAAGGACAGCGAGGCGCTCTGCGAGCTGCTGCAGGAGTGCACGCCGCTGACGGTGGGCGAGGCCAACGACAAGGAGCCGGTGCAGCCCGGCCGCGTGTACGTGGCCGCCCCCGACTACCACCTGCTGGTGGAGCGCGGCTACTTCGTGCTCTCGGTGGACGAGCCGGTGCGCTACAGCCGCCCCAGCATCGACGTGATGTTCGCCTCGGCCGCCGACGCGTACGGCGCCGACGTGATCGGCATCGTGCTGACCGGCGCCAACGCCGACGGCTCGCGCGGGCTGCAGAAGATCGTGCAGCGCGGCGGCTACGCCATCGTGCAGGACCCCGCCACCGCCGAGGTGAAGGTGATGCCGCAGAGCGCGCTGAAGGCCGTGCCCGGCGCCTGCGTGCTCCCGCTGGAGCGCATCGGCCCGCACCTGGCGGCGATCCGCGGCCGGGCCGTTCCCCCGTGCAGGGCGGTGCACGCGTGAGCCCGCAGCGGCGCGCCGCCATCCTGATGGTGGACGACCGGCCCGAGAACCTGATGGCGCTGGAGGCCATCCTCGAGCCGCTGGGCCACGACCTGGTGCGCGCGCTGAGCGGCGAGGAGGCGCTGCGCGAGGTGCTGCGGCGCGACTTCGCCTGCATCCTGCTGGACGTGCAGATGCCGGGGCTCAACGGCTTCGAGACCGCCGAGCTGATCAAGAAGCGCGAGCGCTCGCGCTTCACCCCGATCGTCTTCCTCACGGCCATCAGCAAGGAGGACGAGTTCGTCTTCCAGGGGTACTCGGTGGGGGCGGTGGACTACATGTTCAAGCCCTTCAACCCCGACATCCTGCGCTCCAAGGTCGGGGTCTTCATCGACCTGTACCTGAAGACCGAGCAGCTCCGCGAGCAGGCCGACCGCCTGCGCGACGCCGAGCGCCGCGAGATGGAGCTGGAGCACCGCGCCCGGCTGCTGGAGAGCGAGGCGCGCATGGCCGAGATCGTGGCGAGCGTGCAGGAGGCCATCGTCACCTTCGGCGACGACCGGGTGATCACGCTCTTCAACGAGGCCGCCGAGGTGATGTTCGGGCTGGAGTACGACGACGCGATGGAGCGCACCGTGAACGACCTGTTCGAGGGCTTCGAGCAGGTGGACCTGGACCGCGTGTGCCGCGACACCCGCACCACCCCCGACGTGCGCGGCGCCGCGCGCCCGGCGCCGCGCAGCCTCACCCTCACCGGCTGCCGCGCCGACGGGATCAAGTTCCCCGCCGAGGCGTCGATCAGCTGCCTGGAGCTGGAGGCCGAGCGCGTGTTCACGGTGATCGCGCGCGACGTGTCGGAGCGCAAGGCGGCCGAGGAGGCGCTGCGGCAGCAGGCGGTGTCGCTGGAGCGCACCAGCGAGGAGCTGCGCCGCGTGAACGAGCAGCTCCAGGCGCGGCAGAGCGAGCTGGAGGCGGCGATGAGCGCGCGCAGCCGCTTCTACGCGTCGATGAGCCACGAGCTGCGCACGCCGATCAACGCGATCCTGGGCTACAGCGCGCTCCTGCTGGACGACATCTACGGGCCGCTCAACCCCGAGCAGGCGCGCGGGATCGACCGCGCCAACAAGGCGGCCAAGCACCTGCTGGAGCTGGTCAACGACATCCTCGACCTCTCCAAGATCGAGGCCGGCAAGCTGGAGCTCGAGATCCAGCCGGCCAGCTTCCCGGGGCTGATCCACGACCTGTTCGTGACCGTGCGCCCGCTGGCCGACGAGCACGGGAGCGAGCTGGCGCTGAAGTTCGAGGGCGACGCGGTCACCCTGATCACCGACCCGCGCCGGGTGCGGCAGATCCTGCTGAACCTGCTCTCGAACGCCATCAAGTTCGGGCAGGGGAAGCCGATCACCGTCACCTGCCGGCGGCGCGGCGACGGCGGCGTGGAGGTGGACGTGGCCGACCTGGGGCTGGGGATCCCCGCGGAAGACCTGGACAAGATCTTCGACGAGTTCGTGCAGCTCTCGCAGCCCAACCAGCACCAGGGCACCGGGCTGGGGCTGCCGATCTCGCGCCGCCTGGCCAAGCTGCTCGACGGCACGCTCACGGTGCAGTCGGTGCCCGGCGAGGGGAGCACCTTCCGGCTGACGCTCCCCGCCAAGGTCTCGGAGATGGGCGGCGTGCCGCTGATCGACGACGACGTGTACCCGGCGCCCAGCAGCTCCGCGCCCCCGATCAACGTCGCCGACCTTCCGCCCCCCCCGCCCGAGGCCGCGGCCGCATCCCCGCAGCCCGAGTCCTTCGCGGACGCAGGGGAAGCAGGGGACGCAGCGGGCCTGGTGAATTCGGAACGCCCGGCGGCTGAATCGAGCCCGTCAGAGGTGAACGCGTTTGGCGAAGCGGGGGATCCGGAGACGTCTGCCGCACCCGAGGCAAACGCGCCGGAGCCGGGCGATGCGGACGCGTCCCTATCTCCCGAGCCGCAATCAGAGGCCGCGGAGGCGTCCGGATCTTCCGAGCCGCAATCGGAAACCGCGGAGACGCCCGTCGCCGCCGCTGACGAACCCGCGGCATCGGATGGGGCAGGGGAGGATCAGGCCGCGGAAGAGCCAGTTGCATCGACCGAATCGACCGAATCGACCGAATCGACCGGCGAGGCGTCCTCGGCGGACAATCGACCCGCCGCTGACGAGGCTCCCACGCCGTCCCTCGACAATACCGCGCCGGACGCCGACAGCCAGTCGCCGCGCGCCCGCCGCAAGCGTGACCGCGGCGCCCCGCCCGAGCCCGAGCCGCACGCCGACTCCGGCGACGCGGAGGAAGAGGCCGACTCGCCGGTCCACGTCGGCCCGTAGGTCATCGGCGGCAACGAACGAGCACCGGCCGGGGCGATTCTCTCGCTCCGGCCGGTGCTTCGTTACGCGATCGAAGTTCGCCGTTTCCTCCGTTTACTCCGTTGCCTCCGTGTGAAACCGGCTGTAGAAGCAGAGGTCACACGGAGCAACGGAGGAAACGGAGGAAACGGAGGAAACGGAGGAAACGGAGGAACTGCTCAAGGCGTCGTCGACGGTGCCGGCGGCGGCGCGGGAGCAGGCGGCTGACTCGTCGGCGCGGGCGCAGCCGGGGGACTCGGCTGCGGTGCGGCGGTAGGCTGACCACCCGCGCGGGGCCGCTGGCCGCCGGGACGGCCGCCGCCACCGCCGCGGAACTGGCCGCCGCCGGGGCCGAACGCGCCGAACGGGTTGCGCAGCGCCGCGGGGACGCGCCGCCACTGCTCGGGCGTGAGCGCCTGCTGCACCTGCTGCATCGCCTGCTGCACGTTGCCCGCGGCGGCCTGGATCTGCGGGCCGATGCGCTGGAAGATCGCCGCGGCGTCGGCGTTGGCGCCGCCCTGCGGGATCGCCGCGCGGATCTGCTCGCGCAGTGGGGCGTTCCTGGCCTTCAGCGAGTCGGAGATCGCCTGCAGCCGCGTGACCTGCCCGGGCGTGAGCCGCAGCGTGTCGCGCAGCAGGAGGACGGCGGAGACCGGCTCGGGGAGGAGCCGTTCCAGCACCGCGTCGGCATCGATCCCGCCGCCCTGCCGGAAGATGCCGCCCTGCGCGCCGCGGTCGCCGCCCCGCCCGCCGCCGCCCCCCCCACCGCCCCCGAATCCCCC
>DASQLJ010000437.1:0-9212 GCA_035630095.1 Longimicrobium sp. | reverse complement strand
TGCTGATCCCCAAGTCGCGCGCGGTGCGGATCACGTCGCTCATCCCCACCTGCTGCGCCACCTGCACCGTCACGGTGTTCTTGCTCCGCGCCAGCGCGTCGCGCAGCGTGATCGGCCCGTCGAAGCCGCCGGTGTAGTTGCGCGGCGTCCAGTTGCGCCCGCGCCCCAGCGAGATGGTCACCGGCTGGTCCTGGAAGATCTGGCTGGGCGGCGTCCCCCGTTCCAGCGCCGTCAGGTAGACGAACGGCTTGAACGCCGAGCCCGGCTGCCGCACCGCCTGGAACACGCGGTCGAACTTGCTGTCGTCGAAGTCGCGCCCGCCCACCAGCGCGCGCACCTCGCCGGTGCGCGCCTCCATCACCAGCGCGGTCCCCTGCAGGTAGGTGGTGTTCCCCTCCTCTTCCGTGTTGTTCTTCCCGCGCGAGTACACCGGGTGGCGGAAGGCGCCGAACCTGCCGGACTCGATGGCCATGGCCTGGCGCGACACCTCTTCCTCCGCCGCGCGCTGCGCCACGGGGTCGAAGGTGGTGAACACGCGCAGCCCGGCCGTGGCGTCGGAGTTCCCCAGCACCTCGGCCAGCTCGCGGCGCACGCGCTCCACGAACCACGCGCCGGTCGTCCGCGTGGCCGTGCGCGCGCGCCGCGCCAGCCGGATCGGCTCCTTGATCGCCGCGTCGGCGTCGGCCTGGCTGATGAAGCCGGCCTTGGCCATCTCGCGCAGCACGATGTCGCGCCGCCGGGTGGCCGCCTCGCGGTCCTCGCGCGGGTTGATGCGCGTGGGCGACACGGGGAGCCCGCCGATCACCGCCGCCTCGCCCAGCGACAGCCGCGACGCGGGCTTGCCGAAGTACTCCCGGGCCGCGGCGTCCACGCCGTACGCGCCCTCGCCCAGGTAGATGTGGTTGATGTACAGCTCGAGGATCTTGTCCTTGTCGAAGCGCCGCTCGATCTGCCGGGCGATGCGGATCTCAAGCACCTTCCGGCGGATCGAGCGCTCCTGGTACGGCAGCGTGCGCGGGAACAGGTTGCGGGCGAGCTGCATGGAGATGGTGCTGCCGCCCTCTTCCACCCCGCCGCTCTTCACGTTCTTGAACATCGCGCCGCCGAAGCGCTTCCAGTCCACCCCGCCGTGCTCGTAGAAGCGGCGGTCCTCCACCGAGAGGAAGGCCTGCGTCAGGTGCTTGGGCACCGAGTCGATCGGCACCACGCGGCGGCTCCCCATCCCCAGCGTGGCGAAGGGCCGGCCGTTCACGTCCAGGAGCTGCGAGCCCTCGGTCTGGTACTTCTCGAGCTCGGTCACGGGCGCGCAGCCGCCCATCCCGCACGGCGCGAACCACAGCCATCCGAAGCCGATCGCCATCAGCGCGAGGACGACGCCGGCGGCGATGGTCAGTTTTCGTTTCATTGGGTCAGGCTCGGGTCACAAGGGTGCGACACCCACAGTGCGCGAACCGTGCCCGCGCGCCAAAGCCCGCCCGCCACAACGGCTTGGGGATGATTAAGGATTGATGATCCCTGTGAGATTGGGGGGTCGGACCCACGCGGCGGGAGAGGATCGAGGGTTGCTCGTACCTCCACGTCCCGTTACACTATGAAGCCCCTTCCGCGCCACACCGTTGGCGTGCCCGCGTGCACCCACCCAGCCCGGAGAATTATCGCATGAAGAAGCTCAATCTCGACCTCGACGACCTTCGCGTCGACCAGTTCGCGGTCGAATCCATGTCCTCCGCCACCAGGCGCGGGTCGGTCATGGGACAGGGCCAGCAGGGGACGGAAGCCGAGGCGCTCATCACGGAGTGGGGCTGCCACTACACCGACGGGAACGATGTTTCCTGCTATCTCGGCAGCTGCTACTCCGGCAACCCGTGCAGGAAGTGCCCGTACGGGGGATGACGGCGGCCTCCAGGATGGATCGAGGACGCGGGTGAGCCTCTCCCCTGCCACCCGTTCGACGGAACGCGCAGAGGACGCCGGGAGTCATCCCCGGCGTCCTCTTCGCGTGGTGAGCCGATCCAACACCGCGATCTCACCTCGATCCATCGTCTCCCGCCAGTCCTTTCCTCCGCCGCCCACGCGCTTGCCGCCCGATGGCGACGCCGTTTCCGCGGAAACGGCGTCGCTACGATCCGCCCCCCGTTCCTCCCCCCGCGCCCGTCCCGGACGACGAGGACGACGAGGACGCCGCCGCGGACTGCAGCGCGGCCTCGAGCTGCTGGAGCGCCGGGGGCGTCTGCACCACGGGCGACTGCTGGGTGGTGGGGAGCGGCTGGAGGCGTTCCTGCTGCACCTCCGCCAGCCTGCGCTGCAGGCGCACGAACTCCGCCTCCTGCTCCGCCGCGCGCGGGTAGCCGGGGTAGGCCAGGTTCTCGCGCTCCAGCGGGTCGCGGAGCAGGTCGTACATCTCCCACTGCGGCTCCACGCTCCCGGTGGCGTCGTAGTACATCGCCAGTTTCCAGCGCTCCTCGCGGATGCTCACGATGTGGTTGGGCGGCGGGAGGTAGGGCCCGCTCGCCTGCCCGGCCTGCCAGTCGTCCCACGTGAACACCACGTAGTCCTGCGGCGACGCCCCGGCGTCCGGGTGCAGCACCCGCTCCGAGTAGTCCACCCCCTCCCAGTCGGCCCGCGCGCGCTCCGGCGCGCCGAACAGGCTGGCCACCGTGGGGAGGAAGTCCACGTGCGAGACCAGCGCGTCGCACGTCCGCCCCTCGTGGTAGAGCCGGCGGTTGGAATAGATCAGCGGGACGCGCAGCGCCTCCTCGTAGACGTTGAAGTTCTTCTGCCGCAGCCCGCCGTGCGCCAGCCCCATCTCCCCGTGGTCCGACGTGCGGATCACCACGGTGTCGTCCATCAGCCCGGTGGCGTCCAGCGTGTCGAGCACCTGCACCAGGTACTCGTCCGACGCGCGCATCAGGTTGCCGTAGAAGTTCAGGTACTCGCGCTTCATCTCCCCGTCGTCCAGCGAGCCCGCGAGGTTGAACAGGTTGAGGAACTGCTTCTGCACGCTCGGCTTGGTGGACAGGTCCTCGTCCACCGTGGCGGGAAGGCCGATGCCGCCCTCGAACCATGACTTGCTCTCGTCCCCGCCTTGCGGAAGGTGCTGGGATAGAACAGCACGTCGTGCGGGTTCACCAGCGAGATCACCATGAAGAACGGCTGCTGCCGGGCCGCCTGGGAGCGGAGGTATTCGATCGCGCCCTCGTTGCTCACGACGGGATTCGGACCCTCCTGCTCCATGAAGCGGCCGTCGTGGTTGGGCCAGCCGCCGCCGGCCTGGGCGATGTCCTGGTTGGCGCCCGCGTCGGGCGGGTTCCACCGCGACCAGCCGTACTGGCCCACGTCCTCGGGCACCCAGTGCCCCTCGGGGTTCAGCTTCTTGCTCAGGTGCCACTTCCCCTTGTAGACCACGCTGTACCCGGCCGCCTTCATCACCGTGGCCACGTTGGCCACTTCCTGCGGCATCTCGATCTGCGCGTACTGGTCGTCGGGCATGTCCTCTTCCAGCGTGTACTTCACCCCGTGCTGGGCGGGAAAGAAGCCGGTCATCAGGGTGGTGCGCGCCGGCGAGCACATGCAGCTGTTGGTGAAGGCGCGCTCGAAGCTGACCCCGTGGCGCTGCAGCCGCGTGAGCCCCGGCAGGTTCTCGCGCGCCCATCCGGGGGGAAAGTGCTGGATCGCCCGCTCCTGGTCGGTGATGAACATCACCACGTTCATCCCGGCCATGCTGCGCCCAACGGCCGGGGCTCCATGCCTTTCCGCGGCTGGTGCATCGCCTGCCTCGTCCTGCTGTGCCATGGGTGGTCCGTCTGGGAGGGGAGGGGAAGATGGAGGGACGTTTCGCGAGAATAGATGCTTCTACAAACATGTGTGGGCAACCCGGACGTCCCCGCGGCCCGGATACCCGTCGCCGTCATCGCTCACCCCGCAACCGACTTCGCCTTCTCGACAACCAGAAAGAAATGTCACACGGAGCAACGGAGGAAGCGGAGGAAAACAACGCAGTTCTCCGTTTCCTCCGTTGCTCCGTGTGAGGTCCGCCGTTTCCATCCCAGAGGACGCGCGATCGGATGCCCCACGAACGAGACGTCCCTCTCCCGGCCGATCCGGAAGAGGGACATCTCGCGATCCTGTCGGACCCGCCGACGGGGCGGGTCAGGGCTTCGCCGCGGGCGGCGCGGCGGGCGGGTTGATGTAGTCCTCGGGCCGCGGCACCTTCTTCTGGCCGGGGAACACGGGCCGCCCCGGCAGCTCGGGCGTGGGGTCGATGAACTGCGGCTCGGCGCGGCGCTCGGGGCAGCTCGGCGCGGGCGCGTACTTCGCCGCGAAGTAGTCGATCTCGCCGCCGTACGCGCAGTCGGCCGCCAGCACCCGCCCGCCGCTCACCCGCCGCGCCACCACCTGCGGCGGCCGGGGCCACGCGTTCTCGGGCGGCTTGCGGCCCAGGTAGAAGCGCCGCATCACCCGCGCCCAGATCGGCACCGCCAGCGTGCCGCCGGTGGCGCCGGAGATGATGGTGCGCGGGTTGTCCATCCCGATCCACACCCCGGCCAGCAGGTCGGGGGTGAAGCCCACGAACCACACGTCGGTGTTGTCGTTGGTGGTCCCCGTCTTCCCCGCCGCGGGGATGTCGTAGCTCAGGCCGCCCACCGCCGGGTCGCGCGCCGGGTAGCCGGTGCCGCCGTCCACCACGCCGCGCATCATGTCGGTCATCAGCCACGCGATCGCCGGGTCCACCGTGGGCTCGGGGTACTGCGGCGGCGCCCAGAGCAGGCGGCCCTGGTGGTCCTCCACGCGCACCACGTAGCGCGGGGGCACGCGGTAGCCGCCGTTCTCGAAGGTGGCGTACGCGGCGATCAGCTCGGCCGGGTACACCCCCGCCGCGCCGATGTAGACCGACGGGTAGCCGGGGATGCGCGTCTTGATCCCCGCCCGCGCCGCCATGCTGCGCACCGCCGCGATCCCCGCCTCGCGCCCCAGCCGGATCGCCACCATGTTCTTGGAGAACTTGAGCCCGGTGCGCATGGAGGTCCACCCGCTGTAGCGCCCGTCGTAGTTCTTGGGGTTCCAGTACGTCCCGTCGCCGGTGGGGATGGAGATCGGGCTGTCGTCCACCCCCGAGTTGGGCGAGCGGCCGCGCTCGAGCGCCGCCGCGTAGACGAAGGGCTTGAAGCTCGACCCCGGCTGCCGCAGCGCCTGCGTGGCCCGGTTGAACTGGCTCTGCGAGAAGTCGCGCCCGCCCACCAGCGCGCGTACCACCCCCGTCCCCGGGTCCATCACCACCACCAGGCCCTGCAGGTAGGGGGTGAAGCGCACCGGCTCGCCCTTCCTCAGCCCCGCGGTGAAGCGTTCGTAGGTCGGGTGGCCGTAGCCGCCGTACCGGCCGCCCTCGATGGCGCGGAGCTGCTGCTCCAGCGCCTGCTCGGCCGTCTGCTGCAGCACGGGGTCGATGCCGGTGTAGATCCTGAGCCCGCCCGTGTACAGCAACTCGCCGAAGCGCGTCTCCAGCTCGCGGCGCACCTGCTCCACGAAGTAGGGCGCGCGGATCGCCCCCTTGGGCGGCGGCAGCACCAGCGGCTCGGCCTTGGCGCGGTCGGCCTGCTCCTGCGTGATCACCCGCGACTCGGCCATGCGGTCGAGCACGCGGTCGCGCCGGCGCTGCGCGCGGTCGGGGTGCTCGCGCGGGTTGTAGGCGCTGGGCGCCTGCGGCAGCCCCGCGATGGTGGCCGCCTCGGTGATCGAGAGCTGCGACGCGGGCTTGTTGAAGTAGGTGCGCGCCGCGGCCTCCACCCCGTAGGCGCCCGCGCCCAGGTAGATGTGGTTGATGTACAGCTCCAGGATGCGCTCCTTGCTGAGCGATCCCTCCATCTCCAGCGCCAGCTTCACCTCGGCCAGCTTGCGCCGCACGCTCTTCTCGTTCGGCGGAAGCTGCTGCGGGAACATGTTGCGGGCGAGCTGCATGGTGATGGTGCTGCCGCCCGTGCTGCCGAACCCGCCGATCACGTTGTCCTTGATGGCGCCCAGCACGCGCACCGGGTCCACCCCCTCGTGGTGGAAGAAGCGCGCGTCCTCGATCGCCACGAACGCCATCGGCACGTAGCGCGGGAGCGAGCGGATGGAGATGAGCGTGCGGCGCTCGCGGTAGAACGAGCCGAGCAGGGCGCCGCGCGCGTCCAGCACCTGGCTCGATTGCCGCGGCGCGAACTCCTGCACCTGCTCGGCCGTGGGGCAGGTGCCGCTGCACGCGCGCGTCCACGCGGCCGCGCCGGCGCCGGTGGTGCAGCTCGCCAGGCTCACCAGCCCCAGCCCGATCACGATCCTGCGCTCGCTCCGGTCGGCCCACGCCTCCTTCAGCCGCGCCCGCGCATGCAGCGCGCGGGTGCGCCAGAGCTCCCCGTCTACCAGACGCTTCCAGTTGACCGCCATGACTGCGTGCAGCTCGGTTCAGCGCGAAAGGGCCACCGTGGACTCGGTTGGCGTTGAAGCGTATATAGATACACCCTGAGCGCCCTCCGTGCCACGTTTCCGCGCCCGCCGAGGTGGCGCGCGCACTGTCAACCGCCCTCCACGCGGGAGCCGCTTGATGCGAACGGTCACCTACGGAGCCGCCTGCAGCCTCGACCACTACATCGCGCGCCCCGACGGCGCGGTCGACTGGCTGCACTGGAGCGACGACGTCGCCGCCATCACCACCGAGTTCTGGAAGTCGATCGACACGGTGCTGATGGGCCGCAAGACGTACGAAGTCTCCGTCGCCATGGGCGCCGGCGGCGGCTCCGATCCGAAGATCAGCACCTACATCTTCTCGCGCACCCTCACCGAGACGGCCGCCGGCGCCGAGCTGGTGTCGTCCGACGCCGGCGAGTTCGTGCGCGAGCTCAAGCGGCGCGAGGGGAAGGGGATCTGCGTGATGGGCGGCGGCGAGCTGGCCGCGTCGCTCTTCGAGGCCGACGTGATCGACGAGGTGGGGGTGAACGTGCACCCGGTGCTCCTCGGCACCGGCATCCCCCTTCTCCCGCCGTTCAACCGCCAGGTCGACCTGGAGCTGATCGAGAACCGCCCGCTGCAGGGAGGCTGCGCGTACCTGCTCTACCGCGTGAAACGCTGACCCCGGTTTTGTTTGCAGTTCTCCCCCCTTCTCCCGCAGTTCGGGAGAAGGGGGCCGGGGGGATGAGGGTCGGAAGATGAGGGATGGGGGGTCCACTTACATTCGACGAAAGACGGGGACGTGGAGCGCTACGACCTGGCGGTGATCGGGGGAGGAACGGCGGGGCTGGTCTCGTCCGCGGTCTCGGCCGGCATCGGCGCGAAGACGGCGCTGATCGAGCAGCACAAGCTCGGCGGCGAGTGCCTGTGGACCGGCTGCGTGCCGTCCAAGGCGATCATCCGCTCCGCCTCCGTCCTCCACGCCCTCCGCCGCGCGGCGGACTACGGCATCGAGGTCGAGGGCGGCCGCGCGGACTTCGGGCGGGTGATGGAGCGCGTCCACGCCATCATCGCCCGCATCGAGCCGCACGACTCGCCCGAGCGCTTCCGCGGGCTGGGTGTGGACGTGATCGAGGGCCGCGCCCGCTTCGTCTCCCCCGAGCACGCCGAGGTGGAGGGCCGCCGCATCCACGCGAAGCGCTGGATCCTGGCGACCGGCTCGCGCACCGCCGTCCCCCCCGTCCCCGGCCTGGAGGAGGCGGGATACCTGACGCACGAGACGCTGTGGAACCTGCGCGCCCTCCCCTCGTCCATGCTCGTCGTCGGCGCGGGGCCGATCGGCATCGAGATGGCGCAGGCGTTCGCGCGCTTCGGCTCGCACGTCACCGTCGTCGGCTCCGGCGCGCAGGTGCTGGAGCGCGAGGACCCCGAGATCGCCGCCGTCCTGCAGCGCCAGCTCGCGCGCGAGGGGATCACGCTGCTGCTCGAGTCCAGGCTCACCCGGGTGCGGATGGAAGACGGCGTCAAAGTCGCCACCATCTCCGGCAAAGCGGGTGAGACGGAGGTGCGCGCGGCCGAGATCCTCGTCGCCACGGGGCGCCGCCCGAACGTGGAGGAGATGGGGCTGGACGTGCTGGGGGTGAACGTCGGCGACGACGGCGTGGTGGTCGATGCGTCGCTGCGCACCTCCGCCTCCAACGTCTGGGCCGCGGGCGACGTGGTGGGCCCGTACCGCTTCACCCACGTGGCCGACTACCAGGCCCGCATCGCCGCGCCCAACGCGCTCTTCCCGCTGCGCCGCAAGGTCGACTACCGCGTGGTCCCGTGGTGCACCTACACCGAGCCCGAGGTCGCCCGCGTCGGCCTGACCGAGGCCGAGGCGAAGGCGGAGTGGGGCGACCGCGCCGGCATCTACCGCTACGACCACGATTCGCTCGACCGCGCGCTCTGCGACGGCGAGCCCGAGGGCCTCACCAAGATGGTGCTCGATCCCAAGGGCCGGATCGTCGGCGCCCACGTCGTCGGCCCGCGCGCCGGCGAGACGATCCACGAGGCGGTCCTCGCCGTCCGCCAGCGCCTGAAGCTCTCCGACCTGTCGGGGATGATCCACGTCTACCCCACCTACCCCGAGTCGCTCAAGCGCGCCGCCGACGCCTACCTGCGCGCCAAATACTCCGGCGGAATCGCCCGCCGCGCCGCCGACCTCGCCGTGCGCTGGTTCGTCTGACGCCGTCGGCTAAGTCATTGTCGGAATGGGATTTGCGAAAGGATGCGACACCCGCCGTGGCGGCGGAAACCGCGAACCCCAGGAGGGACGATGGACCGCAACGACAGCAACCCCGGCATGGTCGAGCGCCAGATGGACGAGACGCCGATGGAAGGCCGCTCGGTCGAGAGCGAGACGGGCGGGATGAGCGGCGCGGACCGCGACTCGCTGCAGCGCGACGGCTCGGTGGAGCGCGAGGGGATGCAGGGGAGCGAGGGGATGGAGCGCGACTCCATGAGCGCCGGCGGCTCGCGGGAGAGCGAGATGCAGGGCAGCTCGTCGCGCGGCGAGGAGCTCACCGGCCGGGAGTCCGAGCGGCTGGGCGAGAGCAACACCAGCTCGAACCCGGCGCAGATGAGCGCGAGCGCCCGAGAAGGCGGTTACGGCTACGACCGCCCCGCCGACCTCACCGTTGGCCGCGACACGATGGAAGGCTCGTCGCGCGACACCGACCAGGGCACCGACCGCGCCCCCCGCGTCAGCGACACCGACGCCACCGACCAGCCCCGCGGCACCACCACCGCCC
>DASQLJ010000436.1:0-3759 GCA_035630095.1 Longimicrobium sp. | reverse complement strand
CGGAGGGGAGGCGAACGTCGCCTCGGCATGTGCTGAGTTATCAGTTTTTTGAACATGGACACTATTCCGCCTATCACCTGTCGGCGGAGGTTTGATCGACATCCCCATGATCGAGAAGTTTGCGGTGGTGGCCAGCGCCGTTAACTGCTCGATCGAGATGATGCTTGCGGGCGTGGGTGCGCGGGGCCGGGCCGAGGGGCTGGTGAGGCCCCGCACCGGCGGTTGAAGCCGCAGCGCTGCGATTTCAATCGCCCTGCCCATGTACGCACTCACACCACTCACGCACTCACGCACCTGTTCGGTCCTATGATCCGCCGTACAGCCCGCGGTAGATCGCCATGTTCCGCGTGAGGATCTTCACGTAGTCGCGCGTCTCGTCGAAGGGGATGCGCTCGGTGAAGAGCTCGCGGTCGCGGAACTCGGGGAAGCTGCGCCAGCGGTTGGCGCGCGCGGGGCCGGCGTTGTACGAGATGAAGACCAGCGGCAGGTCGCCGTCGTAGCGCCGCATCTGCGCGGACAGGAAGCGGATCCCCAGGTGCACGTTGATCTCGGGGTTCAGCAGCAGGTCCGCGTTCCATCCCCCGATCCCCGCGCCCGAGGCCATCCCCGCGCCGGTGCCCGGCATCACCTGCATCAGCCCCAGCGCGCCCACGCGCGACGCCGCGCGCGGCTTGAACGACGACTCCTGCCGGATCAGCGCCGCCACCAGGAACGGGTCCAGCCCGCGCTCCCGGGCCTCGGCCGCGACCATGCCGCGGTAGGGGAAGGGGTAGAGGATGCGCGCCAGCCGCAGGTCGTACGCCGCCCCCGCGTTGCGCATCGCCAGCCCGATGCGGATCCCCTGCGGCGCGAAGCCGCGCGCCTCCAGCGCCTCGGCCAGCGGGTAGAGGAGCGCGCGGTCGGTGCCGGCCTCCTTCACCCGCCGCGCCACGTCGTCCTCGGCCTCGCGCCAGAGGCCGGCCTGGCGCAGCAGGTCCAGCGTCTCCATCCACCCGCGCAGCCGCTCCACCGTCTCGGGTGCGTCGGCGGGGGCGGCGGCGAGCGGGATCGGCCAGTAGCGCTCGCCCAGCCGCTCGGCCGCGCGGACGGAGTAGTACGAGAGCGCCTCCTTCTGGCGCACCTCGCGCCAGCGCTGGCGCGCCCCGGCGGCGTCGCCCCTGGAGGCGCGGGCACGGCCGGCCCAGTAGGTCGCCTGCAGCCACAGGTCGCCCGCGGGGTAGCGCGTGCGGTACTGGTCGTACCACGCGGCGGCGCCGGTCCAGTCGCCCGACGCGAGCGCCGAGCCGCCCAGGCGCATCAGCGCCTGCCCGGCGCGGGGGCTGGCCGCGTACTCCGCCGCCACTCGCCGGTACAGCGCCAGCGCGCCGGCGCGGTCGCCCGCATCGTCGGTGAGGTCGGCCGCCAGGTACAGCGCGTCGGCCGACGCCGGCTGGCCGGGGAAGCGCTGCGCCGTGGCCAGCAGCGACTGCACCGCCGCCGCGCGCCCGCCCGTGCGGTAGCGCGCCCGCCCCGCCACGTACGACGCCTCGGCCGCCACCGCCGGCGGCGCGGCGCCGATGGCGGACAGCACGTCGATCGTCTCGCGGAAGCGCCCCGCGGCGAACAGCGCCCGGCCCATGCGCATGCGCACGTCCAGCCGCTGCTCCGCCGTGCCGCCGCCCGCCGCCAGCCAGGCGCGGTACGCATCGGCCGCGCGCGCGCCGTTGCCGTTGCGGTCGTAGACGATGCCGGCGGAGAGGTGGTCGTCGCCGCTGAGCCGGGGGAGCGCGAGCAGCGTGCGCGCCGCGTCCACAGCCGCGCCGGAGGCGGGCGCGTCCGCCATGGCGGTGCGCAGCTCGGCGCGGGCGGCGGCGGTGTCGCCCAGCGCCAGCGCGGCCTTGGCGGCGAGCGTGCCCAGCTCGGCGCGCATCGCCGGGTCGGCGGCGCGCTGGCGGAAGGCGAGCGCCACGGCGTGCGCGGCGCGCGGGTCGTTGGCGGCACGGTAGGCGGCGATCCGCGCGCGCTGCGAGCGGAGCGGCGCCTCGGGGACGCCGTCGCCCACCAGCGCGCGGATGCGCGCGGTGTCGCCGCGCTCCACCAGCGCCTCGGCGGCGAGCGCGCTGGCCCAGCCGCGCGCAGCGGGGACGCGGGCGCGCAGCCGCTCGAGCGAGGCCACGCCCTCGTCCACGCGGCCGGCGCGCAGCAGCACCAGCCCGTGGCGCAGGTCGGCCGGGGCGCGCCACTCGGGCGGCGCGGCCGCCGGGGCGGCGGCGAGGGCGCGGCCGTACGCGTCGGCGGCGCCGGCCCAGTCGTTCGCCTCCTCGCGCGCGCGGCCGAGCAGGTACCACCCCTCGCCCTGCTCGGTCGTCGACAGCCACGGCTTCCCGTTCAGCAGCGTGCGGACGCTGCTCCACCCTCCCCACGCCGCCTCGGTGCGCGCGGCCAGCAGCACCAGCCCCGGCTCGGAGTCGGGCCGCAGCCGCTCGCGCAGGAGCCGGGCGGCGCGCCAGTTCCGCCCCTGGCGCAGCAGCTCGGCCACGTCGGGCGGCACGGGGTAGCTGGCGACGCGCGCGGGCACGGCCGCGGGGCGCGGTGCCAGCACGTCCGGGCGCGGCGGTTCGGGCGCGGCGAGCCGCGCGGCGCCCCACACCAGCAGCGGCACGGCGGCGACGGGAAGGAGCATCGGCAGAAGCTTGCGGCGATCCATCACTAACGGGAAAGCGGGTGCGCGAACGGCGTTCTCACCCGCCCGGGCTGCGAAGAGCGTGCCCTTGGCGGATATACGAGGCCGCGTGGGGAAAGTTACGGGTGCCCAGTGCCCAGTCCTGCGGCGCTAGTCCCGAGTCCCAGTCCATGGCCTGGAGGCAGGGCGACCGTTTTGCGCCGTCCCTACGAACAAGCCATTGTCGCGCAACCACTTCACACGTACCCTGCGTTCGTTAACTTACCTTCTGACAGTCACTTGGCTCAATCACGGGGCTTGACACGCGGTGTGTGATGCGCGACTCTGAGATGGGGCGGGTTTCGGTCGCCGGCGCCACTCTGTCTTACGAGAGATTCCATGACCTTCAAGACGTTGCGGCGGACGTTGGGGCGGTGGCGGCTCCGCGTCACGCGGAAAACGCGCTCGCGCAACGACGAGGCGTATCTTCTCAGCTCGCCTGCGAATGCGGCCCGGCTCCGTTCTGCGCTCGAGGGCGCCCGTAAGGGCACGGGTACCGCTGTTTCGATCAGCGATCTCCGCTCGCAGCACGGTCTTGGCGAGCGCTGAAGGTAAAAAGGACCACGGAGCTAAAGCGCCAGCGGCTTCCAGGAAGCGGCTGGCGCTTTTGCAGGACCAATTTCGAGAAGACCTGGAGTTCTGGGTCTCCACGGATCCGCGCGTCGCGAAACGACTGCTCAGGCTGATGGAAGAATGCGTGGCACGCCCTTCTCCGGAACGGGTAAGCCCGAGCCTCTGAAAGGGCTCGATGCGTGGTCTCGCCGTCTGACGGCTGCGGATCGCGTCGTCTACGTCGTTCGCGACGGGGAGATCGAGTTCATCCAGGCACGGTTCCACTACTGACAAACCCGGCTCACGTCCCACTCCGTCTCCACGACGACGCCCTCCCCACAGCCTCGCGCAGTTTGCGAGGCTTCCCATTGTTATATAGCTGCGGATTCATCCGCCCGTGTAGATGTCCGCGTTCTGATCCGACATCTCCCTATATACCGATCCAATCCCCCCGGCTTTGCCCCCATCCCCCCCGGAAACTAGATTCCGCCCCGCTCCGCACTCCC
>DASQLJ010000435.1:0-3295 GCA_035630095.1 Longimicrobium sp. | reverse complement strand
CCCATGCTGCTGGAGGAGCTGGGGGCGATGGGGGGGCGCGGCGGGCGGATGGAGGCGCGCCTGGTGGGCGGCGCCAGCATGTTCGCCACGCTGATGGTGCCGGGGTCGCTGAACATGGGCGAGCGCAACATCCGCGCGGCGCGCGAGGCGCTGCGCAAGGCGGGGATCCCGATCCTGGGCGAGGCGGTGGGCGGCGACCACGGCCGCTCGGTGCACTTCAACGTGGGCGAGGGGAGGACCGTGGTGAGCTCGGTGGGGAAGCAGGATGTCGTCCTCTAGGCCGCCCACCCCCGCCCGCGAAGGGAGGCCGGGCCGCCCGCACACCGTGCTGGTGGTGGACGACAGCGCCTTCATGCGCCGGGTGATCACCGACATCCTCTCGGCGACCGACGAGTTCCGCGTGGTGGGCACCGCCCGCGACGGCAACGACGCGCTGCGCAAGGTGCACCAGCTCGACCCCGACCTGGTGACCATGGACGTGGAGATGCCCGGGCTGGACGGGCTGACCGCGCTCGGCTACATCATGAGCGAGACGCCGCGGCCGGTGGTGATGCTCTCCGCCTACACGGTGGAGGGGGGCGACGCGACCATGCGCGCGCTGGACTACGGCGCGGTGGACTTCATCGCCAAGCCCAGCGGCACCATATCGCTGAACCTGGAGAGCGTGGCCGACCAGCTCCTGGACGCGCTGCGCGCCGCCGCCACCGCGAACCTGGCGATGATCCCCGTGCGCGTCTCGCGGCGGGCGCACGCACCGCCGTCGTCCGTCCTGGTGGACCCGCGCGCGCCGGTGGACCTGGGCGCGCGGCGGCGCGAGGCCGCCCCGCCTCGCCGGAAGCGGCGGCGCGCCACGCCGGGGGGCGGGACGTCGGAGGTGGCGGTGGCGGTCACCGCGTCCACGGGCGGGCCGCGGGCGCTGGCCGAGCTGCTGCCGCGCATCCGGGTGCCGCTGGGGGCCGCGGTGCTGGTGGTGCAGCACATGCCGCCGCACTTCACCCGCACCTTCGCCGACCGGCTGGACGGGCTGGGCGGGCTGCCGGTGACGGAAGCCGAGGACGGCGAGCCGGTGCGGGCCGACCACGTGTACATGGCCCCGGGCGACTTCCACATGCGCGTGGTGCGGGCCGACGGGGTGCCGCGCATCAGCCTGAGCCAGGAGCCCACGATCTGGGGGGTGCGCCCGGCGGCCGACCCGCTCTTCCGCTCGGTGGCGGAGGTGTACGGCGAGCGCGCGGTGGGCGTGGTGCTCACCGGCATGGGGCGCGACGGGGCGGAGGGGCTGCGCGAGATCGTGGGGGCCGGCGGCGCGGGGATCGCGCAGGACCGGCGCACCTCGGTGATCTACGGGATGCCGCAGGCCGCGGGCGAGGTGGCGCAGACGATCCTGCCGCTGGACGAGATCCACGAGGCGATCGCCCGCGAGGTGGACGCGCGCGCGCACGCCGCGGCGCCGCCGGCGCTGGCCGAGGAGGAGGCATGAGCAGCGCCGAGCCGTTCCGCCCGTTCCGCGAGCGCGTGGCCGAGGACGCCGCGCAGGTGATCGCCTTCCGCATCGGCGGGGAGCTGCACGCGTGCGACGTGCAGCTGGTGGAGGAGGTGGTGACGAAGCGCCGCGTGCACCCGCTCCCCGACATGCCGCCGCGGCTGCTGGGGGTGCTGAAGCTGCGCGGCGAGCTGGTGCCGGTGGTGGACGTGGCCCCGCTGCTGGACCTGCGGCTGGAGGCCGAGCAGCCGTCGATCCTGGTGGCCGCGTTCGGCGAGGCGCGCGTGGGGGTGGCCGTGGACGCCGCGCACGAGGTGGTGACGCTCACCCCCGACGAGTACCGCGACGCGCCCCTCTCGGGCGGCGAGCGCGACCAGTTCGTGGTGGGCGTCGCGCGGATCGACGGGAAGCTGGTGAACCTGCTGGACCTGGCCGAGATGCTGCGCGAGCAGGCGGTTGGGTTGGGGTAGGAGGACGGCAGGGCATCGCCGCGGATCAATGAAATGGCGTGGATCCGGGGCGCCGCGCCCTCTCCGGCCGGCTTAGGTTAGGCCGTCCACCTCTCCCGTTCCGGGAGAGGGGAGCGCTCTCAGGCGCGGGGAGAGGCCCCGCGGGGCCAGGGCCGGCACGATCGCCGCGGATGTGCACTCGCGTGAGGGATGCGCGCCCGGAGGGCCGGGACGCGGCGGCGGGGCAGTTTCCGCCGACGTGGCCCGGCGCGGTTGGCCACGGTCGTATCGTGGCCTACCGCGCGCGCAGCCCGGTTCGGCGCCTAGGCGCCGAACACGCCCGAACCCAAAGCAGGTCGGCCGAAGCGAGACGAACCATCGTGAAGTCCTTCAGCATCCGCCACACGGATCATCACACATGAGAAACGTACGGCAGGCGGCCGTGCCGCAGGTGCAGCTGGTCACCTTCGGGGTGGGCGGCGAGGAGTTCGGCCTGGACGTGTTCCAGGTGCACGAGATCCTGCGCTACCAGGAGCCCACGCCCATGCCCAAGTCGCCCGCCTTCGTGGAGGGCGTGCTGGACGTGCGCGGCAGCCTGGTGCCGGTGGTGGACCTGCGCAAGCGCTTCGAGGCGCACGACCTGCGCTACGACGACGACACCCGCATCGTGCTGGTGGACTTCCAGGGCGAGCGCCTGGGCCTCGTGGTGGACGAGGTGAGCGAGGTGCTGCGCGTGGCCGAGACCGCCATCACCCCGCCGCCGCAGTACGTGAAGGGGCTGGCCGCCGAGTTCATCCGCGGGATCGTGCGGCTGGAGGCGCGGCTGGTGGTGCTCCTCGACCTGGAGAAGATCCTGAGCAGCCAGGAGCGCATGCAGCTGCTGTTCGCCGCGGGCGGCGGCGAGCCCGCGACCACCGGGGCGGGGAAGGACGCGCGGGGATGAACGCCGAGGAGGTGCTGGCCGCCTGGGAAGAGCGGTACGGCCGCATCGCCGGGCGGCTGGACGCGGGCGACGTGTCGCCGCAGGTGCGCGACGAGATCGTGGGGCTCTTCAAGGAGACCGAGACCGCCATCGAGCGGATGACGGCCTTCAAGGAGACGATCCGCGAGCTGGTTCAGCGCTACAAGACGCTGGCGGGCGAGAAGCCGGCGGCCCCCGCGCGCGGGGGCGGCCGCTCCGTGGTGTCGGACCACATCGGCAGCTCCACCTACATCGAGCGCGGGTGGACGGCCATCGCCTCGGGCGACCCCAAGCGCGCCGTGAAGGAGCTGGAGCGCGCGCTGGAGCTGGCTCCCAACGACGCCGAGGCCGAGACGCTGCTGGGCTGGGCGCAGATGCTGCGCGGCCAGTACGACGACGCGC
>DASQLJ010000434.1:0-15867 GCA_035630095.1 Longimicrobium sp. | reverse complement strand
CCACACGTGAGAGGGATGATGCGGAGACGGCGGATCGGGATGATGGTGCTGGCCGCGCTGGCGCTGGCCGGGTGCGGCGAAAAGGGCGGCGAGCTGCGCGACGCCACCGCGCGCCGCCGCGCCGAGCTGGCCGATTCCACGCGCGACGCCGAGGCCGCCGGCGGCACCGCCGCCGACACCTCCACGCGCCTCCCCGTCTTCGCCGACGACACCACGCCGCGCACCCGCCCCGACAGCGCAAGGGCGGACAGCGCGAAGGCAGACTCGGCGAAGGCCGCGCCCGCGCTGGGGGAGTGGACGGTGCGCGGGCGCTCGGCGCAGCACGGCGACGAGCCCACCACGCTGCGCGGGCTGCGCGCGGCGGCGAACGCCGGCTTCGACCGGATGGTGCTGGACTTCGGGGACCAGCCGATCCCCGGGTGGAAGGCCGACTACGTGGACCAGCCCGTGCACGAGTGCGGCTCGGGCGAGCCCGTGCGGCTGGGCACCGACGCGGTGCTGCGGGTGCGCCTGGCCTACACGCAGGCGCACGACGACGCCGGCCGCGCCACCCTCCGCCAGCGCGACCTGCCGCTGAACATGCCGGTGATGCGCCGGATGGTGATCATCTGCGACTTCGAGGGCGTGGTGGAGCTGGCCATCGGCGCCGCGTCGCCGCGGCCGTATCGCATCACCGAGCTGCGGAACCCGTCGCGGCTCGTGGTCGACATCCAGCAGCAGCCCTGACGCTTCGCCGCCGCGCCGCACTCCGCGGCGCGGCTCGCTTCCCCTGCCCCGGGCCCGCGTCGCCGGCCGCACCCGGGCGCCCTTCCGAGCAGGTCCTTAGTTCCTCCACAGGAGCGACCCCATGGAATATCCGGCAGGCGGCTTCCCGCCCCAGCGATCGCTGGTGCAGCGGATGATCGGCGCGGCGATGCTGGACGCCAGCGTGTACGAAGAGGTGGAGCACGACCAGGGCGCCACCGGACAGGCCGTGGTGGTGGTGACCATCGTGGCGCTGTGCGCGGGGATCGGGAGCTGGGCGGCGGGCGGGCACAGCATCGCCGCCACCGTCTCGGCGCTGGTCTCGGGGTTCCTGACCTGGATCGTGATGTCGGGGATGACGTACGTGGTGGGCACCAAGCTCTTCGGCGGCACCGCCGACATGGGCGAGATGATGCGCACCCTCGGCTTCTCGCGGACGCCGGGGGTGCTCGCCGCCTTGGCGTTCGTGCCCGTGCTGGGTCCGCTGCTGGTGGCCGTCGCGTGGATCTGGCAGCTCGTCACCGCCGTGGTGGCGATCCGCCAGGCGCTCGACTTCGACACGGGGAAGGCGATCGCCACCGCGCTGATCGCCTGGATCGCGTCGCTGTTGATCGCCGGCCTCCTCGCGATGTTCCTGGTGGGCAGCGCCTTCGCCGTCGGCGCCGTGGTGCGCTGACGCGCGGAGGGTGGACGACGGAAGAGGCCGCCCGGCGATTTCTCTCGCCGGGCGGCCTCTTTCCATCTCCGGGACGTCGCGCCTAGCGCGAGCGGTCCAGGAGCATCGGGGCGTACCGCCGGTGGAACACGGGCGCCAGGCGCAGGCAGAACTCCTCCTGCGTGCCGCCGCGCGCCAGGTAGCGCCGCATGAGCGCACACTGCAGCGCGGTGTAGGCCGCGAACCGGGTGGGGTACTCCTCCACGAACCGACGAGCTACTTCCATCGGGCTCCTCCTTTCCGGGCGCGGGAACCGCGGGTGCGCCCCGCATCACACTACGGCATCGGCCGTGCCGAAGTTGCGTGCCGCGCAAATCCTTGTGATCACGGCACTTTATCGCTCGGCGCGTCCACCCCGGGGTGCGACGGGATGTACCACCGGGGCGACACGTCCCGTTACACTGGGACGCGCACGCCCCGACGCTTCTGACAGAGGATTGGATGGACCGGGCGGGTGGAGTTCCGCGGGGTGGGCGCCGAGTGGGAGGTGGGATCGGCCGAGCGCCGGGCCCCCCCTCCCCCGGCCCCTCCCCCACAAGGGGGGAGGAAGGGGGAGGGGAGCACTTCGGCGTGGGGAGAGGGGTCGGTGCGTCTGGTCGGTGACTCGGACGTGGCGCGGCGCTCGGGGGCCGATGTGCGGCGTCAGTCTACGTACGTCTCGAAGAAACCAGGCAGGCGGCCGATGACGCGGCCGTTCTCCTCGACGGTGGCCACGCCGCGCATCTGGAGGAACCAGCGGCGGCGGGGGCGGTTCTGGTCGGTGGCGTGGACGGCGGCGACGTCCACGGTCACGCGGAAGCCGCGGCGCGAGTCCTCGAAGCGGAAGCGGCGGGGGACGCGCAGGGTGGCGCCGGGGACGGCCTTCGGCTGCGTCTCCAGCCACTCGATCGCCTTCGGTCGATACACCCCGCGCACGCCGCGGCCGTCCACCACGTACGCGAACATCCCCTCCGTCGCGGTGGAATCGCCGCGCACCACGCCGTAGAGGAGCGAGACGGCGCTGTCGGACGCGGAGCCCCACTCCCAGCTCACGTCGCGCCACACGCCCCAGTTGTGGTCGTGGTACGCCGGCACCGCGCGCACCGTCTCGCACCGCGGCAGGCAGACCGTGCCCTCGGCCGTGGCGTAGAGCGCCGGCGCCACGTAGCCGCTGATCAGCGTGGACCCGCCCAGGTCCGTCGGCGGAAAGTAGCGGCCGGGCGCGGGGGTGAAGCGGAGGTCGACGCGCGCGCCCTCGGCCGCGGCGTTGACGAGGTAGGTGGCGCCGTCCAGCCGCACGGAGCCGGCGCCGCCCAGCGACAGGTCGGGCGAGAGCGTGTCGAAGCGCACCGCCGTGTCGGGGACGCGGCGGGTGAGGGAGCGGTGCTCGCCTCCGGGCTCGCGCACCGTCAGCAGCACGCCGCCGCCCCAGCGCCCCGGCTCGCCGACGCGCCCGCCCACGCTGAGCGTCAGGTAGATCCACCGCCCGTCGCCCAGGATCGCGTTGAAGTAGTGCCACTCGGCCCAGGTGGAGTCGACCGCGGCGCCGCGGGGCTGGTGGAAGTGGTCCATCTCCCGCAGCAGCTCGCCCTGGGACGGCGTCGTCCAGCGACGGTCGGCGTCCGTGTCCCTCCATCTCCCCGAAAGCAGCTCCGGCGGCGCGCCCGCCGCCGCGGCGCGCGAGGGGATCTCGCCGGTGGCGATCGCCTTCCACGCGCGGCCGCGGGCGACGAGCTCCACCTGCGCGCCGTCCACGATCGGGCTGGCGGCGGCGATGCCGTGCTCCTCCGCCGCGCGCGGCGACTCCAGCAGGCTGCGCTGGATGAAGCGCGCGTGGTCGATCCCCAGGAAGAGCGAGCCCACGCCGCCCGCCTTCAGCATCTCGGTGCTCACCCCGGCCGAGACCACCACCACGTCGCCGCCGCCCAGCAGCTCCTCGTCCTGCGCCTGGGTGAGCATCGCCTCGCCCACGGCCAGCAGCACCACCATCACCGCCACGCCCAGCGCGTAGCCGGCCAGCAGGAACGCGGCCCGGCCGGGGCGGTTGCGGATCTCGGCGGCGGCGAGGCGCAGGATCATCGGCCGCCGTTCACGACCAGGCCGTCCGCCATCTCCACCACCCGGCGCGCGTGATGGGCCACCTGCGGATCGTGCGTCACGATCACCATGGTGGTGCCGTCGCCGTTCAGGCGCGCGAAGAGGTCGATGATCTCCTGCCCGGTGCGGCGGTCGAGCTCGCCGGTGGGCTCGTCGGCGAACAGCACCTCGGGCCGGTTCGCCAGCGCGCGGGCGATGGCCACGCGCTGCTGCTCGCCGCCGGAGAGGTGCGGCGGCCGGTGCTTGGCGCGCTGGGCCAGCCCCACGTACTCCAGCAGGTCGCGCGCGCGCTGGCGCCGCTCCGCCTTGGGCACGCCGGCCTCGGCCATGGGAAGCTCGATGTTCTCGGCGGCGGTGAGCACGGCCAGCAGGTGGAAGCGCTGGAAGATGAACCCCAGCCGCCGCAGCCGCAGCGCCGAGCGCGCCCCCTCGCCCACGGCATAGAGGTCCTCGCCCAGCAGCCGCACCGAGCCGGTGGTGGGCGGATCGATCCCCGCCAGCACGTTCAGCAGCGAGCTCTTCCCGCACCCCGACGGCCCCACCACCGCCACCAGCTCGCCGCGCGCCACGTCGAGATCCACCCCGCGCAGCGCGTGCACGGCGTCACCCTGGTAGGGATACTCCTTGGTGACCGCGCGGGCCTGGATCACGGGCGTGGGTGGAATGTGGTCAGGCATCGATCCTCGTCACTGGCATCGTGGCGGCCGCGGCTGGCCCCCTCCCCCGGCCCCTCCCGCGCTCCGCGGGGGAGGGGAGCACCTGCGGTTTCGGCGTGCGCCGACCTGGCCGCGCGAAGCGCCCAGGTCCCTCTCCTGCAGTTCGGGAGAGGGACAGCCGCGAAGCGGCAGGGTGAGGGGTCGAGGGGAGGGACAGCCGCGCGGCGGCAGGGAGGGGGGCCCGCGGGGTCCTCACTCCGCCTCCTCGCGCAGCGCCTGCGCGAGCGGGGCGCGGATGGCGCCCAGGCCGGGGATGCACCCCGCCACGGCGCCGATCGCGATCACGATCCCCATCGCCAGGGCCACGCGCTGCGGCTCCCACGCGAAGAACGTCATCCGCGCGGGGATGCCGGGGAAGGAGAGGAGGATGCGGTCCAGCCGCGCCGCCATCCACAGCCCCATCGGCAGCCCGGCCAGGCACCCGATCGCGGTGAGCGCCAGCCCCTCCACCACCACCGCCAGCAGCACGCGCCGGCCGCGCACCCCGATCGCGCGCAGCGTGGCGATCTCGCCGAAGCGCTCGCGCACGCCGATCGTGATGATCGTCGCCACCAGCAGCGCCGTCACCACCATCGCCACGCTCCCCAGGATGGTGGCGAGCTGGCGGAAGTAGAGGAGGCGCTTGTCCATCTCCGCCATCAGCTCGCGCGTGGAGTAGGTCGACACCTCGGGCACCGCGGCGGCGATGCGCTTGGCGAGCGAATCGCCGTCCACCCCCGTCTCCGCGGCCACGCCGAAGAGCGACACGTCGGCGGTGCGGCCGGTGGCGGCGCGCACGTCGGCCAGCGTCATCGCCAGCGAGTGCTCGCCGGCGTAGTTGTACAGGAAGTCGCCCACGCCGCTCACCCGGTAGCGGCGCGTGGCCCGCGCGCGGCCCAGCGACACGTCCAGGTCGCCGGCCAGCGCCAGCTCGTCGCCCGGCTTCAGCCCCTCGTCCTCGGCCAGCGGCACGGAGACGATCACCTCGCCGGGGCCGGGCTGGCGGCCGGCGGTGAGGCGGTAGAGGAACTCCGAGCGCGGGTCGATCCCCACCGTGAACAGCGGCTCGCCCGCGCTGTCGCCGCGCACCCGGCGGAACTGCGCGCCCAGCACCGGCGCAACGGAGCGCACGCCGGGGACCGCGGCGATGCGCCGGCCCACGTCGTCGCCGTTCTCGATCGCGGCGTCGCTGTCGAAGGGGAGGATCCCCTTCGGCGTCACCCGCAGCGTGTAGCCGCTCGCCCCCAGCAGCTCGCCGAAGCTCACCGTGAGCCCGCTCGCCAGCATGGTCATGTCCAGCAGCAGCGCGGCGCTCACGGCGATCCCCGCCAGCGCCAGCAGCGTGCGTCCGCGCCGGCGGAAGGTGCTCTTCAGGAAGGCGGATACGATCACCGCTCCCCCAGCTTCTGCGGGGGGACGGAGACCACGCGCCAGGCGGCCAGCGCGCCGGCGCCGATCCCCAGCGCCAGCCCCAGCGCCGCCGCGGTCAGCACGATGCGCGGCGAGACCAGCGCGAACTTGAGCGTGGTGTCGTAGACGGCGGCGTAGTGCGCGTTGACGATCCGCGCCGCGACCAGCCCGACGACCGCGCCCACCGCGCTGCCCACGATGGAGATGGCGATCGCCTCCACCACGATCGCGCGGAAGACGGTGGAGCGGCTGACGCCGATCAGCCGCAGCATCGCCATGTCGCGCTTGCGCTCGTCCACGCGGATGATCATCACGCAGAGGAGGAAGATGGCGCTGGCCAGGATCGTCACGATCCCGATGGCGTCGTGAAAGCGCGAGATCACGCGAAACGTCGCGCTCGATTCCGCCGCCAGCGCCGCGCTGCCGAACGCGCGCGTCCCGAACGCCATCCCCTCGATCCACCGCGCCGCCGAGTCGGGATCCGCCCCCGGGCGCAGCACCACGGCGAAGCGGTCCACGCGGTCCTTCTGCGGGAGCAGCGCCTCCAGGTCGGGGAGGTGGAAGCGCAGCTCCATCTCGTTGCGCGAGATGCGGTTGGGGTCCGCCGCGCGCTCGAACACGCCCGCCACCACGAACGGCAGCGCGGGCCCGCGCCCGGCCAGCGCACGGACGCGCACCGTATCGCCCACCTCCAGCGGCACCGCCTCCGCCAGCCGCCGCTCGATCAGCACCTCCGGCGTCTGCGCGGACGCGGCGACGGGTACGGGCGCGACGGACGGCGCCGGCGCCCGTGCGGGCGGCGGCGCCTGCGCCAGCGCGAGGGCCAGCGCCAGCGCGATCATCCGATATCCATCACTCGTTCGATCATCGTCCCGAATCTACCCGATGCAAACCCAAAGGGGAGCCCCCGTGTCCGGGACTCCCTCGACATACGCTCTCGTCTCCGCCAGAGGATTCATGCAGCGCGGAAATCCCGACGGCAGTCTCGCACGGAGCGAGGCATCGTCGCGGCCGCGGCTGGCCCCCTCCCCCGGCCCCTCCCCGCGCTCCGCGCGCGCTCCGCGGGAGAGGGGAGCACTGCAACTTCGCGCACGTTCGAAGTAGCCGCGCGAAGCGCCCCGGTCCCTCTCCTGCAGTTCGGGAGAGGGACAGCCGCGAAGCGGCAGGGTGAGGGGCAGACAACGAAAAAGGCGCCCGCATCCTCCGCGAGCGCCCTTCCATCCATCATCCGGCGATCGATTCCGATCGTCCGCGCCGTCCGCCAGACGTCAGGCCTGGCCGTACGGGCGGGTCATCTCGTGCGCCTTGGCGCGCTCCAGCAGCGCGGTGCCGTAGATGCGCGCGATCGCCTTCACCATCACCCCGCGCTCGCCCGACGACAGCGCCGTCAGCGCCAGCCCGCGAACGTGGCTGATCTCGTGGCCGTCCAGCCCCGCGGCGCGGCCGGCGTCCACGGTGCGCACCACCTCGTCCAGGGTGGTGCGGCGGTCGGCGGGCGCGGAGGTCAGCGGGCGGGTGGTGTCGGCCAGCTTCGTCCAGAGGTGTGTACGTTCCATCGTAGCACTGCTTTGCACGTAGGAAATCGAGAAAGTGGTGTCGCCCGCTGCGCTGTGGGCGCGGGCGTAAAGCGATTCCGCGGACCACGTTCGCGATGCGGGGATCGCGGCCCGGGCGGATGAAGAAGGTGAGCTTTCGCGTGGCTGGCCGGCTGCGGACGCGGACCGGGACCGCTACTAAACCGGTGTCCGGGGAAAGTGCCTCCGAATCGTCCGAAAAGCCAACATTCGTTTCCTCGCCTCGCCGCGCCCTCCGCCACCCTCCCGGGCCAGCCGGGACGCAGCCCGAAGAAAAGGGCGGAGAACCTCGCCGTTCTCCGCCCTCTCCGGGCTTCATACCCGATCGCCAGGCATCGTTCGAGAATCGGGTTCGCTTCGGTTTCTCACAGAGGGCACAGAGGACACAGAGGGTTTTTCTCCGTGTCCTCCGTGTCCTCCGTGTCCTCCGTGAGAGCCCAGCTCGGCCGGAACCAGACCGATCCCCGGGAAAGGGGGAATTAGATTAGAGCGTGTGGAAGCGCTCCTTGATCTCGTTCACCAGGTCGATGTAGCCCTGCCGCTTGCGGATGTCGGGATGCCAGCACAGGTCGCGCTCGATCAGGTCGATCTCGTCCACGATCCGCGCGCCGGGGATCACCTCGCCGGTGGGGGTGCGCTCGCGCCCCATCAGCCAGATGGTGTCGCTCACCGCCACCGCCGCGGAGACGTCGTGCGTCACGATGATCAGCGTGCTCTCCTCGTGCCCGGCGCTCACCTCCTGCACCAGCCCCTGCACGTTCTCCTGCTGCAGCACGTCCAGCCCGCTGAACGGCTCGTCCATCACCAGGTAGTGCTCGCTGCACAGCATCTGCTGCGCGATGGCGATGCGCTGGCGCTGGCCGCCGGAAAGCTGCGAGGGGAACTTGTCGGCGTGCGCCTGCAGCCCGAAGCGCTCCAGGTAGCGCATCGACTCGGCCTTCGCCGCGGCCGAGTCCATCCCGGCCTGCCTGGCGGCGATCACCAGGTTGCCCAGCACCGAGCGGTGCTCGAAGAGCACGTAGTTCTGCGCCACCACCCCCACCAGCCCCGGCGCCGCCGGCACCCCCCGCGGCCCGATCTTCACCGTGCCGCTGTCGGGCTGCGTGAGCCCCGCCAGGATCTTGAAGAGCGTGGTCTTCCCCACCCCCGAGGGGCCCAGGAGCCCCACCACCTGCCCCTGCGGCGCGCCGGGGCGCACCACGTCGCGGATCTGCGCGTTCAGGTCGCGCAGGATCGGCACCCCGCCCCGCGCGAAGTTGACGCCCTGGATGTCGAGGAGAACGCCCTTGCGCTCGTATGCGTGCTGGCTCATCGGCGTCTCCCCTAGCGGCGGGCCACGGTGAGCGCGGCGTGCGGCACCAGCACGCTCTTGAGCCACGCCAGGAACGCGTCCTGGAAGAAGCCCGCGACCAGGAACACCCCCTGCACCGCCACGATCGCCGCCAGGTTGAAGTGCTTGTTCTGGTCCATCAGCATGGCGCCGATCCCGCCCTCGCTGCGGCTGATCCCCTCCACCATGGTCAGCATCATCCACCCGATCGCGGCGTTCTGGCGCAGCGCGTCGAAGGCGGCGCCCATCTGCCCCAGGATCACCACCTCCCACACCACCCGCCAGTCGCCCATGCGCAGCGTGCGCGCATGGTCCAGCTTCTCGGTGGGCACCGAGGCCACCACGTCCACCATGGAGGTGAGCAGGAAGGCCGAGATGCCGAACACCAGCAGCGACACCTTCAGCGGGTGCCCCCCGCCGAAGGTGAGGGTGAACAGGAAGCTGAGGCCCACCAGGCTCAGGAAGCGGGCGCGGGTGAGCGCCTGGATCACCGGCCGCAGCGCGGGGACCACGCTCAGGTACGCCAGCCCCATCGAGAGCACCGCCGCGATCAGCAGGCTCTCGGCGAAGAGCGTGAGCGAGGTCAGCAGCTCGCCCAGCAGCCCCTGCTGGCCCACCAGCGTGCGCAGCGCCTCGAGCACCCGCGCGGGGCTCGGAAAGATGCCGCTGGCGAAGAGCCAGAGGAGGAAGAGCGCCGCGAGCCAGCCGGCGGCCAGCGACAGGTAGGTGCGCTGGCTCACCCACTGGTTGGGCCGCAGCGCGGGACCGAGTGCAGGCATCGAGATCGGGGTCAGGGGGGTTGGAGAAGGGTCGGGCAACAAAGGTGGGGAGACGGGCCGGGGCGCGGAAGGGCTCGCGCCCTCCCCCGCCCCGGCCCTCACGACCGCGCCGCCGGGCTCAGCCCGCGGTGCCGATCACCACTTCCACGCGGCGGTTGGCCGCGCGGCCCTCGGCGGTGCGGTTGCTCTGGATCGGCTGCTGCGACCCGTGCGAGAACACGCGGATGCGGCCCGGGGGGAAGGTGCTGGCCGAACGCGCCTCCAGCCACTGCTTCACCGCCATGGCGCGGTCTTCCGAGAGCTGCCGGTTGGCGTCCTCGTTGCCCACGTTGTCGGTGTGGCCGTGGATCTCCACCGCCAGCGAGTTGATGGAGAGCACGTTGAAGAGCTCCTCCAGCGCCGTCTCGCCCGAGGGGGTGAACTCCGCCTTCCCCGTCTCGAAGGTGATCGAGTAGTTCTTGCGGCCCACCACGCGCGTCACCGCGCCGGTCCCCGAGTAGGTCTGCGTCTCGGCGTTCGCGGCCGCGGCCTGCGTGCCGCCGGCCTGGGCGGCCACGTTGCGCAGGTAGCTCACGTCCAGGATCTGGTCGAACGGCGGGATGCTGGGCACCAGCTGCGGGTACTGCTGCGTCACGATCTTCCCGAACACCGTGTAGGTGGCGTGGAAGCGGCTGGTCTCGGGGGTGGTGTTGGGCGCCAGGCCGAAGAGCACCAGGTTGTCGGCCAGGTTGTTGGCCTTGCTCCCGCCCAGCTCCACCGGCACGCCCGTCTTGTCGGGCTCGGTCACGCCGCGGTAGTACTTCTCCCAGAACGCCGCGTCGGCGCCCTGCTCCCGGTAGATCTCCTGGCTGATCGCGGCCGCGCGCGAGAGCGCCTGCCGGTGGTGCAGCACCTGGTCGCCGCCCTGCAGGAAGGCGGTGAGCATCTTCTCCACCGTGGCCCGGTTGGCCTGGTTCCACTTGCGGATGCCGATGATCACGTGCGGCATCTGGCTGGTGTACTCCTTGGTGCTCACGATGCTCACGATCCCGCCGCGCTTCTGCGCCGCGGTCACGTCGGCCGGGGTCCAGGTGACGATCCCCTCCACGCACACGCGCTTGGTCTCACCCGTGGCCTTGCCGTCGCGCACCACGCGCCGGTCCTCGCAGTAGTTGGCCACGTACTTCTCGGCCGCGTCCACGTAGCTGCTGGTGTTGATCCAGTTGACGGCGTTCGGGTCCCAGGTGGTCTCGTCGGGGTTGTTGGGGATCCCGTTGTCGCCCATGAAGCGCTGGGCGATGTTCCAGTCGCCGTCGCGCAGCACGCCCGCCACCACCGCGCCCCGCATGGTCTGCGGGTTGTCGCGCCACTTCTGCGGGCCCATCAGCTTGTCCTCGCCGCGCGAGTAGCCGCAGCTCCCGATGATCTCGGCGCGGTAGTCCTCGCCGAACGATTCGATGAGCTGCTGGTTCAGCGCGGCCAGGAAGGCCCCCGAGCCGTCGCCCATGATGCCGATGAAGTGCACGCCGGCGGCGGGCTGCGCCTGGCCGTCGTGCATCCCCTTGGCCAGGGCGGTGAGCTGCGCCATGAGCTGCGTGTTGTCGTCCTGCCGCTCGATGCGCACCTTCACGCCCTGCTTGGCCATCAGCGAGTTCTCGGTGGTCACCGGGCCGCCGTTGCTGTACAGGCACCCCATCTGGCTGTTCCACGCCCAGAAGTTGATCCGCACCTCGGGCGCGCCGGGGAGCGAGGCCGGGCTCTCGCCGGGGAGGCCGGCGAAGGCCACGGTGCCGGGGCCGCCCTGGAAGCCGCTGGCCACGTCGGTGCCGGCGTCGAGGCCGCTCACCTTCTCGGGGACGATCGCCTTCATGATCTGGCGGCCGTAGCCGTGGCTCGCGGCGTACTTCAGGCCCAGGCCCAGCGCGCCGATCACGGCCAGGCCGCCGATCACGCGCACGGTCTTCTGGCCGGTGGAAGTCAGTTTCATGGTGGGGTGCGGAGGTTCGGGGGTACGGGGCCGGGGTGCGGCCCCCGCGTGGCTACTGCTTGCGGAGCCGGTCGCGCCAGCGGTTGCCCGTGGCCGCCGGCGCCGCGCCAGCGGCGGCGGCGGCGGCGGCGCCGCCCACGGAGGCCGCGGCGGCGGGCGCGACCGCGCCGCGCACGGGCGACGAATCCGACATCTCGGCGGCGGTGACCTTCTTCTCGGCCTCGAGCAGCTGGTTGAGGCCCTCCTGGCGGAAGGCCATCTGGTTCAGGTCCACCGCGTGGTCGAAGTCGGTCAGGTCGATCAGCGTCTGCAGCTCGCCCAGGCGCGCCTCGTAGTCGTCGCGAATGCGCTCGGCGGCCATGTCGCGCACCTCGGCCAGGTCGCTGTCGCCGAAGATCCCCTGCGCGGCGGCGGTGGCGCTGGCCACGGCGCCGGTGATGGTGTGCTTGTCGGCGAGCTGGTTGGCCTCGTCGCGCGCGGTCTGGATGTGGTAGTCGGCGCGGCGCATCACCCGCTGCAGGAGCTTCTCGATGCTCTGCATCTGCGCCAGCATCGACTGGTACTCCTGGATGTCGCGCGAGCGGCGGGCGGCGATCTCGGCGTGCGCGTTCAGGCCGTCGTCGTCGTGGGTGGCCTTCGCGGCCTTGGCCAGGCGCAGCGCGTCCTGCCGCTCCTTCTCGCTCTTGGCGACCTTGGCCTCCACCATCCGGCGCACGCCCACGATGCGGCCCAGGCGGTCCTGGATCACCTCGCGGCGCTTCTCCATCTGCCGCACGAAGCTCTTCAGGATGGAGACGGGGTCCATCTCCACGAAGTTGCTGGTGACCCAGCGGCTCACCATCTGGAGCATGTAGAAGAGCAGGGTGCGCGGCCGGTCCCACACGAAGACCACGCAGTACATCATCACCAGCATCCCGATCAGCGCCCCCAGGTACAGGGTGTTCTCGGCGATCTGGATGAGCATCGGGAGGGCCTTGACGAAGCCCCAGGCCAGGGCCACGCCCATGGCGGCCATGATCCCGGCGCCCACCTTCCCCTCGGGCTTCTGCCAGAAGGTGCGCTTGGGCTTGCTGGCGCCGGCGGTGGCGGAAGTCTCCATGGTGCGGCTACTTCGCGGGTGAGAGGAACGGGGCGACGCGGGCGCGCTCGGCGGTGAGCTCGGCCTCGACCACGGCGTGGCTGGCGGCGAAGCGGGCGCTGTTGGCGTCGATGGTGGCGCGTGCCTCGCGCGCGGTGCGGTCGAGCTCGGCGGCCTTGGCCTCGAGCGCCTTGATCTCTTCGATCTTCCTGGTGATCTCGGCGCGTGTCTTCTCCATCTGGGCCAGCGTGCCGCCCACCGAGTGGTCGGTCTCTTCCTTCACCGCGGCGTCGAACGAGGCCTTCTCGCCGGCCAGGATCTTGAGCCGGTCGTCGATGGCCGCGGCCACCTGCGCGGCGCCGATGCCGTGGCTGGCCTGCGCGGCCGAGAGCGCGAGCTGCGTGCGCGTTCCCTCGTCGCCCACGGCCGAGAGGGCCGCGAACAGCGCCTTGAACTGCGTGTAGGCCGTCTTGCCGCTGGCGTCGACCGCGGCATGCAGCTGCTGCACGAACTCGGGGTCGGGGGCGGCGCCCGGCGCGGGCATGGACACGTCCGGCGCGCCGGCGCCGGCCGATGCGGGCGCGGCGGCGGACCGCGCGGGGCCCCCGGCGGGCGCCGCGAGGGTGCGGTCGGCGGGCAGCTCGTTGCCGTCCTCGTCCAGCACCAGGAAGGTGCCGAGCGCGTCCTTTCCGACGTCCTTCAGCTTGTCGAAGATTCCGCTCATGACGTGAGTCCGCGGCCGGGCCGGCGTGGAGACGCGCCGGGCGAGGTGGCCGCTGCTGGGGGTGTGAGGATGCTGGGGAACACGCGGGATCTGCCGGTTCGGGGCGCACGGGTGCCGCCCGCACCGACCGAAGCGGCATAAATGTATGCTGCGATTGCGAATCCGTCCACACCCCCGGACGGGCTTCGGTCGCCGGGGGTGACTACGGATGGCGGCGGGGAAGAGTTGCGAGTTGCTGCTGGTTCGCCCTACCGCTCCGCCAGCCCTCATGATCGCCGTGCAACTACTACAGTTAGGTCTGAGTCACGGACCATTTTTTCGAGCATGCGCAATCAACCATCCCTTTGATGTGATTTGAATCGTCTTTCTTCTACGATCGGCATCGTCTTGGATGCTGGTGAGGAGTCCAGCGTTCTCCAAGTCCCGGACGTGCGGACCCATTGCCGGCGTACTATTAAATCCAAAATCCTTATGGTCTCCAGGAGAGAACTCACCACCGCATCGAGATACCTCATCAAAGAGGCGCCAGGCTCGTTGACCAACCATCGTCCGAGCTGCGTCCAAAGCCGAGGAGCTCTCAAGAGTTAACCAATGTAAAAATACCTCGTGCTTTTCTTCTTCAGAATACGGATGCGCTCGCTCAGAAACCCAGAGGCAGTAGTTATCAGCACGACTAAGGGTGCTCCGGATATTCCGGTTCAACAGGTTGTAAAGGTCCTCGAAATCGGCTTTATGGAGAGGGATGTAGGGTTCTTTTTTTACTGCGAATGCACGCACTCTCGAATCGAGGATTCGCGTGGCGAGAGCATCGTCCACCCCTGGAACGTCAATCGGGGCGTGAAGGACGCCTTCAAGACGCGGAGATGTCGCCACGCTTTGGATGATACCTGCTGCGCCACACAACACCCACCGTAGGCCCGGAACAGTCAACAACGAGTCCCTGAGTGCCTCTAAGGTTGTTCGCGCGCGGGCAGATGTTTGCAGCAGTTCCATATTGTCGATGACGCACACTACACCGCCGTCTTCTGGTGTGGCAAAGATATCTTTGAGCCAGGACCGAATTTCTTTTCGGAATCCGCTTCGCTGAAAGCCCGCCGATGTATTGGTTTCCGTGGAACGCCCTCCACTCAGCAACCAGAAACCAGCTTGATACGACGTGACGTGCGGAGAATTCAGCCATCGATCAATCGATTGTGTGCGGGGAAGGTTTCTCCCACTGGGTTGGATCGCTTCGGCCTCATCGATCAACGTTTGTCCAACCGCCATGTAGACCGAGTCAATGAATGCTTCAACGTCATTGTCATCACAAAGCTGGAAAGTCTGTGCACAAGGAATAAGGAGGGGTCCCTCTCCTGATTTAAGAAAGTCCACGTAGCAACTATAAGCCGCAACGTTCACAAGACTTGTCTTTCCAACGCCGTTCGCGCCCTCGACGGTTACTGCCTTCGGCGGATGATGCAGCTGGACTTTCAACTTCTGAAGTTCGGCATCGCGCCCCACCAAGAGCTCTTGGCCAAGCTCATTTGCGGGTAAAGCTGTGGTTTGAAACGGAGGAGTTCCATATCCCCAGGCGCGATAAATATTCATGTTACCTTTCGTAGGCTCTTGATCGGAAGAGCGACATCTTCAACCAAGCAGAGTTGTCAACTCTTCGTTGTGAGTTTCTGTAGCTCGTCTCGCAAACGTAGTAGCTCCCGGCGCGTTTTGATACCAGCCGCGGCAAAACATTCTCTCAGCGGCCCAGGTACGGTGGATCATGTCTGCTGGCACCCGCGTAGCCGCAGCGATCTTATCGTCAGTCATATGGTGGTCGTCATCGGCTGCATTGCTTTGGGCTACCAGAACCTCTTCCTGCCGCGAATCTGCTTGAACACGACCACGAATGCGATCATGAGCAGCACCGCGGAGACTGAGATCGCGATGAGCGCGTAGGGCGCGAGGATGGGGGTGTGCCAGCCGGGGACCACCGAGACCGCGGGGTCTCCGCGCGTCCACCACGCGACCACGGCGACGATCACCGCGATGGCCAGGAGCAGGGTGACGCGATTGCGCATCTCGAGGTCCAGAGGCGAGGGGCTGCGAAAAAGGCGATCGCGGGACGATACCTCGCCGACTCGCGCGAGGTCAATCCATCCGCCCGGCAGGGAGCGGCATTCCACGACGAGCGTTCTCGCTGAAGGAGCGGATCCGCTCGTCCGGGTGGCATCCATCAACCGCCCCAGGTGGGGATACGGCGGGTCCGTCGCTGCCTCCAAGTCGATGAGCGGCAACGTGATCGGCGTGGTACGCGGAACGATACGTGCTCTGCGAGAGTGGGTCATTCATACCCATCTCTCGTTCAGGAGACACACTTGATGTCTAGACGAAAATCCACCGTGGCCCGATACCTGGCCCCGGTGGCGCTGGCGGCGCTCTCCGCGACGGCTGCCGATGCGCAGGTGCGCACCATTCTGCCAGCGGGCAGCGTGATCATCGTGCGGACCGCCGCCCCGCTGGAATCGAACACCGCGCGGGTCGGTCAGGTCTTCGAGACGATCGTCTCCGACACCGTCACGGCCGACGACTACACGGTGATCCCGGCCGGAAGCAGGATCCGCGGGGTCGTCACCTTCGCGCAGCCGGCGGACCGCCAGCGCTCGGGCGTGATCGAGGTCAACTTCGACCGGCTCACCCTTCCGGGCGGCGCGGTGCTCGCCCTGAGCGGCAAGCTGACGAGCACCGACGCCGCCGAACGGCGCCAGATCGAAGCGGACCCCAACGCTCGCGTGGTGCTGGT
>DASQLJ010000433.1:0-4901 GCA_035630095.1 Longimicrobium sp. | reverse complement strand
TCTCCGGCGTCGACCACTACCTGCAGGCGCTGGACGCCGGCGGCCGCGTCCTCTACCACTTCCCCACCACGCTCGGGTCCACGTACGATCCGTCGCCCGAGGGGAGCTTCCACGTGCTGGCCGTCACCGAGAACCCGTGGTGGCACTACCAGCCCGCGATCATCAAGGGGCGCAACCCCAACGCGCCCCCCGCGCACATCCCGCCGGGGCCCAACAGCTCCGTGGGCCGCGTGTGGATGACGCTCTCCGCGCCGCATTACGGCATCCACGGCACCAAGAGCCCGGAGACGATCGGCTACGCGGTGTCGGCCGGGTGCGTGCGGCTGGCCAACTGGGACGCGCTCTTCCTGGGGCGGCGGATCACGCCGGGCACCCCGGTGGTGTTCCGCGGCACCCGCACGCGCGAGAAGACCAACGTCGTGAACCGCACGCCGGCCCCCGCGCCGCGTCCGACGCTTCCCGGCGTCCGCATCGACAGCGCCCGCGCCCGTCCCCCGCTCCCGGCCGACTCGGCGCAGCGTGACAGCACGCGCCGCGACACCTCGGCCACCGTGCCCGCGAAGCCCGACAGCGCGCCCGCCGCGCCGGTGACTGTGCCCACCCAAGCGCCTCCCGCCGCCGCCACCCCGGCGCCGGTCGCTCCGACACCGGTTCAGGCGCCGACGCCGAAGCCCGACAGCACCGCCGCCGCGAAGCCGTAGCCTCGCCCGGCACCCACGACGAAAGCGGCCCTCGCTCTGCGGGGGCCGCTTTCGTTGATCCACCGGCTGCGTGGACTTCGGAGGGATGACACTGCTTCGCTGGCGGGGCAGGGGGAATATGCGAGTGAACTCGCCGCTACAACGGCACGCAGTCCGCCTTCGCGGACTTCAACGGCGATTCATCGATATCGAACCCGGGCATGAAAGGGCGGTATGGAGACATTACGGAATCGAGCCGCGATCCTGCCATCGAGCCCGGAGAAGCCTCGCGCAGTTTGCGAGGCTTTTCGTAGTTGTTGCTGCGACTTCAGTCGCCGGTGAGCAGTTCCCATCGAGCTGCGCGAAACCGTGCCGATCACCATCCACCCCAACCGCTGACCACCCGCCGCGCCGACGGCCCTCACCCCATCGCCCGCCTGTCGAACATCCGCAGCCCCACCGCGCCGAAGACGGCGGTGAGCAGCACCAGCATCGCCAGCACCACGGGGAGCGGCATGTGCGGCACCCCCGGGGTGAGCGACGCCCGCATCCCCTCGGCCACGTACACCAGCGGGTTGACCAGCACCGCGTACTTCACCGCCGGCACCGCGTCCAGCCCGCGCCACGGGTAGTAGGTGCAGCCGAAGAAGATCATCGGCGCCACGATGGTGCTGAACATCAGGCCGATGTGCTGCGGGCTCACGGCCGTGCCCAGCAGCAGCCCCAGCGTCGAGAACGCCGCCGCGCCCAGCACCGCCACCGCCAGCACCTCGCCCGAGTGCGCCAGCGTGAGCCCCGGGATCGGCCCCATGATCAGCCGGGCGATGGGGAGCACGAAGAGCGCGGAGAAGATCCCCTGCAGCATCCCCGCGACGATCTTCTCCACCGCCACCAGCCAGGTGGGGATCGGCGCCAGCAGCCGGTCCTCGATCTCGCGGGTGGCGGCGAAGTCCACCACCATCGGCAGCGCCACGGCCTGGATCGCGGCCATCGCCAGGCTCACCGCCAGCACCCCCGGCAGCAGCGCCGAGTTGTAGCCCTGGCTCACGAAGCCCATCTTCGGCAGCAGGTAGCCGAACACCACCACGAACAGCACCGGCTGCAGCGTGGTGCGCAGCAGGAAGCCCGGCAGCTCGCGCATCGCCACCCGCACGTCGCGCCGCAGCAGCGCGCCGAACACCGCCGCCGTGCTCACCCCCGCCTCCGCCGTGGCCGGCGCCTCCAGCACGGTCGCGCTCATGCGTCCAGCTTCCTTCCCGTCAGGGAGATGAAGAGCGTTTCCAGCGACGGGCGCGCGAGCTGGATGTCCTTCACCACGCGCCCGCGCGCCTCCGCCACGGCGATCAGCGCCGGGATCAGGTCGCCCCCGCGCGGGGTGAAGACGCGCAGCACCGCGCCCCGCGCCTCCACCCGGTCCACCCCCGCCAGCGCCGACGCGGCCTCGGCCGCGGCGCCGGCGTCGCCGTCCAGCGACAGCTCGATCAGCGTGCCGCCGGGCGCCGTGGCCCGCAGCCCGGCGGGCGTGTCCAGCGCCAGCAGCCGCCCGCGGTCGATGATGGCGATGCGGCCGCAGAGCTGGTCGGCCTCTTCCATGTAGTGCGTGGTCATCACGATGGTGCGCCCCTGCGCGTGCAACTCGCGCAGGATCGCCCACAGCTCCTGCCGCGCCGCGGGGTCCAGCCCCACCGTCGGCTCGTCCAGGAAGAGCACGCGCGGCTCGTGGATCAGCGCGCGGGCGATCATCAGCCGCTGCTGCTGGCCGCCGGAGAGCGCGTCGGTCCGGGCCTGCGCCTTGTCGGCGAAGCCCAGCCGCTCCATCAGCCCCTGGGCCCGCGGCAGCGCGGCGGCGCGGGGGATGCCGAAGTAGGCGGCGTGGAAGAGCAGGTTCTCCACCACGTTCAGCCCACGGTCGGGGTTGGGCCGCTGCGGCACCACGCCGATGCGCCGGCGCACCTCCACCGGCCGCGCCGACACCTCCACGCCGTCCACCCGCGCCTCGCCGGCGGTGGCCCGCACGCGCGTGGTGAGGATGCCGATGGTGGTGGTCTTCCCCGCCCCGTTCGGCCCCAGCAGGCCGAAGAACTCGCCGGGCTCCACGCGCAGGTCCAGCCCCTCCAGCGCCAGCACGCCGGGCGACGGCTGGGCGCGCTTCCGGAAGCGGCTCCCCGGCGCCCTCGGCGCGGGATAGAGCTTCCGCAGCCCCACCGTCTCGATCGCTCCCTGCATCGGTCCCCTCGCGCGCGGCGGAGATCGGCATCGGCGTGGACGGAAAACCTTGCGTCCGCGGCGCGGGCCGGACATCATGTTGCGAACATGCATTCGCATTTGTGGATGCGAATGTAGGTTCACCTTTTAGCGGAGTCAAGCCCTTGCCCGAGCCCGCCGATGCCCGTTCCGCGTCCATCCACGCCCCACGCCAGGCACGCAGCCGCGAAACGCTGACGCGGCTGCTCGACGCGACCGAGGCGGTGCTGCGCGAAAGCGGGCTGGAGTCGGCGACGGTGCCGGCGATCGCGGCGCGGGCGGGGCTGTCGGTGGGCGCCGTCTACCGGCGCTTCCCCGACAAGGACGCGCTGCTGCGGGCGGTGCACGAGCGAACCTTCGTGCGGCTGCGGGAGCTGAACGCGAGCCGGGTGGATCCGGGTCCGTTCGCCGGGGCCGGGCTGGCGGCGTGGGTGGGGGGGATGATCAGGGGGATGGTGCACGTGTACCGCCAGGACCGGCGGCTGATCCAAGCGATGCTGCAGTACGGCGAGACGCACACCGACGCGGAGTTCCGCGCCCGCGCGGCGGAGACGAACCAGGCGGCGCTGGCGCGGTTCGTCGACATGATCGAAGCGAAGGCGGGCGAGGTCCGCCACCCGGCCCCGGAGAACGCCGCGCGCTTCGCCCTGGTCACCATGGGCCTGGTGTTGCGCGGCCTGATCCTGGCCGACCACGCCCCCGCTGGCCTCGCCCTGGGCGACGAGACCAACCTGGAGGACGAGCTGACGCGCCTGGTGCTGGGCTACCTGGGGGTGGAGGGCGGCGCAGGCGCCGGTGCGGCGGCGGGCTGACACTCCTCCCATTCGTCCCCGGTGAACTCCCGGCCCACCGAGGGGGCCGAGTCGATGAAGTCGTGCCGGTTCTCCTCGGTGACCTGCGCGAGGAGGTCCTGGAGCGAATAGCGGCGTTCGCCTCTCGGCCGACGCGAAGATTCGCTCCGCATGGAGAGATCCTGGGGCGGCGTCGCGGTTTCGTCCCGGGGTTGATCGTCGGAATCCGTGAGCCTTCGCTCGATCTCATCCAGCGCGTCGTCCAGCGGCACCACGGCACCCGGATCCTGGCGATACGCCGCCGAGCGCTGCTCCAGGATACGTCGCTCAAGGTCGCTGATCGGCGGCGCGTCGTCGTGCTCCGGTTCGGCGGGGACGTCGGTGTCGTCGTGATCCATCATGCGTTCGGGATGCGAGGCTTCACCTTCAATCATCTGCGAAGTCGATGATCGAGCGAGCGGAAGCCATCTATAAAATGGACACCCCTAACCATAAACAGCCGCGTCCGCAACGTCAACCTTCCGTCGCAAACGCGGCTGTTTTCGAACTGAGCGTCCCTCAGCCGTCGATGATCACCCACCCACCTGCGAGAGCGCCAGCAGGCCGCCGCTCCCTTCGTCGCTGCCCTGCACCAGCCAGTGGCGCTCGGGCTTGATGCGCAGCGTGTGGCGCAGCAGCGGCTCGATCGGCTCGCCGCGGCGCAGCGGGTCGCGCAGGTTGGTCTGGATCGCGCCGAAGAGGCAGGGGCGAAGCTGGCCGTCCGCCGTCAGCCGCATGCGGTTGCAGCTTCCGCAGTAGTTGTGGCTCATCGGCGTGATCACGCCCACCGTCCCCGGCGCGCCGGCGAAGGCGAAGTAGCGCGCCGGCCCGTTCCCGGCCGGCCCGGCCACCGGCTCCAGCGCGCCGATCGCCGCGATGCGCGCCAGCATCTCGTCGGCGGGCACGTACTCGTCGCGCGAGACGCCCAGGTCGGCGCCGGTGGGCATCACCTCGATGAAGCGCACGTGCCACGGCCGCTCGCGGGTGATGGCGGCGAACGCCTCCACCTCGTCGTCGTTGCGGCCGCGCATCACCACGCAGTTGATCTTGATCGGCGCGAAGCCCGCCCGCTCCGCCGCCGCCAGCCCGCGCATCACCGCCTCGGCGCTCCCGGGCCGGCGCGAGATCGCGTCGATACGCCCCGGGA
>DASQLJ010000432.1:0-2424 GCA_035630095.1 Longimicrobium sp. | reverse complement strand
CCGGAAGCCGGGTCGGTCGCCATCGATGGGGAGATGCGGTTGGGGGATCGGCCGTCCGGCGCCGTGGACGGTTCAGAGACGGGCCAGCGGGTCGGTGATGACGACGACGCGGTTCTCGGTGGTGCACGCGGCCAGCAGCTCCGGCAGGCCGTCGCGGTCCAGGTCGGCCACGGCCAGGCCGATGGGACGCGGACAGGCCCGTATCGTCCGCCGCGCCCCGCCCCCGCCGGAGATCACCACCACCTCGGCGCCCTCCCACGGGCCCACCGCCACGTCGGTCACGCGGTCGCCGTCCAGGTCGCCGGTCGCGAGCTCTGTTGCGCCGGCGATCGCATGCGGCGATCCCGGCGCGGCCGAGAAGCGATCGGCGCCGCCGAGCCAGACGCTCACCGCGTGGGAGTGGGCGACGGCGACGTCGGCACGGGCGTCGCCGTCCAGGCGGGCGCCCACCACCATCCACGGCTTGTCGGCCAGGCGGATCACGCGGTTCCACGGCGCCAGCCTCCCCGCGACGGCGTGCACCACCCGAACCGTGCTGTCGCCGTGGCCGGGCACCAGCACGTCGGCACGCCCGTCGCCCGTCACGTCCGCCACGCCCAGCCGGTAGTACGGCATCGTGCCGACGGGCACGCCCACCGCCGCGCCGAAGCCTCCCCGGCGGCCGCGCAGCACGCGGATCTCGCGAGTATCGGCGCTCTCCACCGCCACGTCCACCCAGCCGTCGCCGTCGAAGTCCGCCGTCGCCAGGCCGTGCAGGTGCGGGCGCGCGCCGGTCTCGTACGGCGACCTTGGCGCCGGGGCGAAGCGGCCGAGGCCGTCGTTCAGCAGCACGGTGACGCCCGAGGTCTCGTGGTTCGCGACCACCAGGTCCGCGTCGCCATCGCGGTCCAGGTCCGCCGCGTTCAGGTCCGAGGGCTCGCGGCCGGCCTGGATCGGCGCGCCGCCCGCGCTCAGCCGCCCCCCGCCCGCGCCCAGCAGGATGCTCACAGTCCCATCGCCCGAGTTCGCCACGGCCACGTCCAGGTCGCCGTCGCCGTCCAGGTCGGCGACGGCGAGCGCGCGCGGCCGCGCGCCCACGGGGTAGCTCGCGGTGCCGGCCGGCTGCGCGCCCGTGCCCGCCGCATCGCCCGCCGGTGCCGAGGCCACGGCCGGGGAGCCCGGAGTCCGCGCCGGCTCGCAGCTCGACCCGCCCAGCGCGGCGATCGCCGCGAGAGTGCCCAGCGCCGTGCGGGTCGGGCGGGTCATCGGCTGGGCTCCGGTGGACGGATGGATGCGGACGCGACGGATGCCGCGTCGACCGTGGACGGGCGGCGCGACGGCTTCACGAGCCCGCGGGCTCGAGCTGCCCGCGCGCGGTGACGCTGCCGTCCTCGGTGCGCCAGCGGTAGTCGAGCCACCCGCCCGGCCGCGCGCCCAGGGTGAGGATCCCGTCGATGCAGTCGCCGTGGGTGATGCGCTCGCGCACCTCGATGCTGTCCTCCGTCACCCGCCGCAGGACCAGGTCGCCGCCGCACGAGAGCGACGGGTACGCGATCGTCCCCACCACCGCGCCCACCGCGCCGCCGCTGATGCTGGCCGTGATCGACCATTCGCCCTTCTGGTCCGACTGGCTCCCCTTCCCCTTCCACGACCCGACGAAGGGGCGCTGCGGGTCAGGCGTCCCGATCTGCATCGCCGGGACGCATCCGGCCAGCAGACACACGGCGGCGAGTGTTCGCGCGAGGTTCATCGGCTTGGTGCGCGTGGGGTGTGGTGGGGAGGATGTCGACAGGCGGCGATGCATGCGGCGGCTGGCCCCCTCCCCCCGGCCCCCTCCCCGCGCTCCGCGGGGGAGGGGGTGAACGGCAACGGCGACGGGGCGGCCACGCCGCAATTCCGCGTTGCGCGGCGCCCGGGTCAAGGCTTACGGGAAGGATGGGGCCGCACAGGATTGCATCGTGCAGCGCGAGCGCGTCCGCCACGCCGGCGCGCAACGAAAGACGCGGAGACGCGGCGCCTTCCGCCGCGTCCCCGCGTCTCGCCAGGTCGTGCACCATCGCCGCCGTTACGACGCGATCCAGGCCACGGTGCGGGCCACCCACAGAACCGCCATCAGGAGGATCGGGAGGAGCGTCAGGCCGACGGAGAAGATCATTCCCTGCCGGAACAGGAGCGGCCCGATGTCGGGTGCGCTCCGCCCCCACACGCGGCGGGCGAGGAGCTCGGCGACCCAACCCAGCGAGTAGCACCCGTTCGCCGCCAGCCCGTACACCGCCGCGGCCACCAGCAGCATCGGCAGCGACATGGGTGACGCGTACGGCGGGAGCAAGACGAAGACCGAGACGCCCGCGAGCGTCACCAGCCCCGCGGTGCCCACCGCCTTGTTGAACACCAGGCGGCGCGACTCCCACCAGCGCAGGGTGGAGAGCGGCGTGCGCCGCAAGT
>DASQLJ010000431.1:0-10862 GCA_035630095.1 Longimicrobium sp. | reverse complement strand
CGAAGCGCAGCGCCAGCGGCGTCCCTTCCGCGGCATCCACTTCCTGCACCAGCTCGGCCGCCCCGGGCCCCGTGGCGCTCACCACCGTGCCGCCGCCGGGCTCCGCGCGCAGGAGGGCGGCGCGGGGCTCCGGGAGCGCGTCCCACCCGCCGTCGCCGTCGCGCAGCGGGAGGCGGAAGTCGCCGTTGTCCACCCGCTCCACCGTGCACGCCAGCGAAGCCGCCGCCACCTCGGCCTGTCCGGCGGGCGCGCGGAAGCGCACCTCCACGCGCGTCGCGCCCCGGGGCGCCGTCCGCGTGCGGCGGTGCGGGTGCAGCGGCCGCCCCTCCTCGCCGAACGCCTTGCCGAAGGCGCCGCTCGCGGCCAGGGGCACGGGGTCGATCTCCAGCAGCTCGTCGCGGCTCCCCGTCCAGACGAGCTCGGCCAGGGCCCCGGACTCCGGCTCCGCCAGCGCGTCGAAGGTGAAGACGTAGCGGCACCCCTCGCCCACCCGCGCCACCTGCGAGAGCGCGGCGGGGTCGGGCTTCTCCGCGTGCGGCCTTCCCAGCACCACCCCCCGCGCCTGCTCGCCGCGCGCCGCGCCGATCGCCGCCAGCCCCTCGGCCGTCCACCGCGCCAGGCGCCGCGTACCCACCGGAAACGCCCGCGCGTCCACCCCTGTGCCGCCCGCGTGGACGTAGAGGGCGAAGAGCCGGTCGCCCTGGGGCGTAATGGATAGATGCCAGAAGGTGTCGGAGGGCCCCGAGGCCCGCGCGGCGACCCGGGCGGAGCGGCGGACCACGTCCACCTCCACCAGCGACCCCGTGCCTGCCACGTAGGCCCGCGTTCCGTCCGGGGAGAGCGCCACCCCGAACCCGGACGGGACATCTTCCTTCGTCTGCACCGCCAGCACCGTCCCGCGGTCCAGGTCCACCAGCCGGACGCCGGTCCCCCCCTCCTTCAGCTCGCATCCCACCACCGCCATCGAGCCGTCGGGCGTGATCGGCATCTCCAGCGGCAGCGCCGGGAGGGAGATGGTGGAGAGGGACGGGGAACCCGGGATGCGCGGGTCGAACGTCCCCAGATCCAGCAGGTGCAGGCCGTAGGCCCCCTGGTTCTCGAAGCCCACGACCAGCCGGTCGCCCGCGGACGACACCGCCATGCCGAAGGCCCTGCGCTCGATCCGCTTGTGAAAACGGCGCACCTCCGGGCCGGGGCTGGGCCCGGCGCGCTCCAGCGCGGCGAGGTCGATCGCCACCAGGTCCCCCTCGACGGCCACGAAGAGCGTTTCCCCATCGGGCGAGAGCTCCGACGCCATCGTGACGGAAACGCCCAGCGGGTGGCGGAGCACCCGCTCCCACAGGTTGCGCGGGGGGCCAAGGAGGGTGCCGGTGTCCAGGTCCACCTCCTGCACGAAGAGGGGGGGGCGCTGGATCAGCACCCACGCGCGCGAGCCGTCCGGATGCACCACGAGCCCGAGCGTATAAGGCCCCAACGCCGCGAGACCCGGAAGCGCCACCTCGCCCACCACGCGCTCGGAGGCGACGTCAATGCGCAGCAGGACGGGCGCCTCGCCGCGCAGGGCGAGGACGTACAGCCAGCGCCCGTCGGGGGCCATGGCCAGCGCGCGCCCCGCCGCCCCGCGAAGATCCACCGCCACCGGCTCGCCGACTCCGTCCCCCTCCGCCACCCACTCCGCGAAGCCGCCGTCGGCCAGCACCTCGCCCGCGGGGCACCGGCCGGCGGGGACCTGAGCCGCGGCCGTCACCGCGCCGGCCAGGTCGGCGCCGTCCACCGTGAAGTCCACCCGGCCCAGCGCGTCGAAGCGGGAGAGGGGGACGCGGAAGACGCCGGGCCCGCTCCCCGCTTCCACCTGCACGGGGACGGTGAAGCGGGGCGGGGCGGCGCGCAGGCGGAAGAGCGCCGTCAGCGGCCCCCCCGACCGCCAGGAAAGCCCCCCGTCGCCCGTGTTCAGCAGCGCCGGGAGGGGCGGCGGCGCGGCGTTCGGCACGCCGGTGAGGTCCAGCCGCCGCGCCGCAGGGGCGTCGTGCGGGTACGCGATCCACTCCGCCTCGCCGCCCAGCGCCTGCAGCACGATCCAGTAGCGCCTCCCCGCGTCCACGTGGAAGGGCTCGGCCAGGGCGGCGCCCACCCACACGGGGCGGTCGGCGGCCTCGCCCTGCGCCACGCGCACGCGGACGGGGGCGGGGAGGAGGGGGCTCCCCGGCTTGCCGTCCTCGTCGCCGCGCAGGTCCAGCTGGAGATCGGCGCTGCGGGTGAGGGGGTGCACCAGGACGTCGACGCCCACCACGCGCGCCTCGGCGCCGGGCGGGATCTCCTGCGCCTGCGCGTAGTCCGCCGTGACGAGCGCACGCCCCTTCGCCTGCGCGGGGTCCACCACGCCGGTGGGCCCGCGCCCCGGGACCACGCGCGTCTCCCCGAAGGCGCCGATGACGCGGATGCGCGTCTCGCCGGGGACGGCGCGCGCGCCGGCGGGGAGGCGCGTGGACAGGTCGCCCGCCCACGTGGCCGTCCCGGGGTCGCGCAGGGAGTGGGTGGCGAAGTCGAAGGGGAAGGTGGCCTCGGCGACGGCGGGGGGAAGGAGCCCGGCCTCCATCCACGCCTCCACCTCCACCTCCACCCGGAAGCGGCCCAGCGTCTCCGTGTGCAGGGTGAGGGGGACGGCGGTGTAGCCGTGCTCCGCCCGCCCGTGCGCCTGCAGCCACCCCGCCAGGAGCAGGGCGAAGTCGGCGGTCCACGCGGGCGCGGACAGCTCGCCGGGATGCACCCAGAACGGCGCGTCGTCGCCCAGGCGCAGGGTGACGCCGGAGGGCACGCTCCGCACGCGGACGGCGGAGAGCGCGGGCGCCCTGGCGGCGTCGGCCAGCAGGCGCAGGCGGGTGGCGGCCACCCCCGGCACCGGCGCGGGCGAGGCGCCGAGCACGAACGCCTCGTCCTCGGCCAGCGCGATCCCCCCCGCGGCGCTGACGGGGGTAAAGACGCCGCCGCCCAGGTCCACGTACAGCCGGGCCCCCGCCAGGTCTCCCTCCAGCGAATGCAGGGTGCGCCGCCCGCGCAGGTCGACCTCCGTCCACGAGGGGCCCGCGGGGCCCCCGTCGCGCCGCACCTGCGCCGCCGCCGCGCCCGGCGCGGCGCCGGGCTCGAAGGAGAGCAGCTCCACGAAAGGATCCACCCCGTCCTTGGGCACGGGCTCCACCCGCACCCGGGCGCGCACCACCCGCGCCCCCGCCGGCAGCAGCAGCAGGCGCAGGGTGCGGTCGCCCTGGAAGGGGACGTCGGAGCCGTCCCAGCGGTCGGTGAGGATCATGGGCTCGCGGGCGCGGGGGTCGTCGCCTGCCGCGTCACGCGCGCAGCAGCACCATCACCGGCACCTCCTCCGGGCCGCCGGGAAGGAGCCGCAGCCCCAGGGTGTTCAGCCCCAGCTGCACCACGGCCACCCCCGGCGGAGAGGGCAGGTCCTGGCCGGTCGCAGCCAGCCGAATGCCCTGCTCCGTACGGACCTGCTGTGCCACCTCCACGAACACGCGTTCCGCGCCCGCCACGGGCCAGTTGACCGACTTGCGCGGGCGGAAGAGGAGCCACAGGTCGTCCCACCCGCCGCCCCGCTTCAGCTCGCCCACGGTGCGCCGGTCGCCCACGTTGGTATCCAGCCAGCGGGAGTTGGCGTAGCTGGTCTCGTCGAACGGGTCGCTGGGCGGCGAGAAGAACGCCTTCCAGAACTCGACCACCGCGTCGCCCAGGTGCCGGTCGTCGTCGCAGGGCACGCCGTGCGCCCGCAGCGCGGCCTCGAAGGGGATGCGCGAGGCGGCTTCGTCCTCGAGCTTGAACTCCTGGAACCCTCCACCGGCCGGGTGGATGCGCGCCCTGCGGTCGGTGGTGTGGTACAGGTAGAACTGCACCCTGGCGGACTCGGTGGTGTCGTCGGCCGACGAGGCCACGGTGAAGGATCCGAGCTCGTACAGGTCCACCAGCGGAAAGGTGTTCATCCCGTGCTCCAGGAGCACCAGCCGGTCGCGCTGCAGCCGCTTGAAGACGCGCAGGTAGCGGGGACGTCCATGCTCGTGGCCGTGCTCGTGCTCGTGCTCATGGCCGTGGCCGTGCTGCCCGTGCCCCTGGCCGGCGGCGGCCCCGTACCCGGCGGCGTGATCGTAGTCGCTCATGAAAGCCTCCTCGCGTGTGAAAGTGGGGGTGGAGCGGAAGCGCGGAGAACGCCGCCGGCCCCGGTCCCCGGGATCCCTCAGACCTTCAGCAGCACCATCACCCGGATCTCCTCGGCTGCGTCCTTTCCCGGCTCGGGGTCGAGCGCGTCCATCCGGCCGACGAGGTCCCGGGCGGCCTGGACGAACCCCGGACTTCCCTGGCGGTTGGTGATCGTCTCCCGCATGGAGACGTCGCGGAGCGCCGGGGGAACCCACCAGAGTCCCAGCTCGTCCAGGTTGTAGTGCTCCACGAGCACCCCCGCGGGGGCCAGGATCTCGGCGTTGATGGTGCGCAGCGGCATCACCTTGAGGTACAGGTCGTTCCACTCGCCGCCCCGCTTGAGGCTCTCCACCGTGCGGCGGTCGCCGCAGCAGCGGTCGAACCAGGGCGAGTTGGCGAAGGTGGTCTCGTCGAAGGCGTCGTTGGGGTCGGCGAAGAGGGCCTTCCAGAACTCGTTCACCACGTCGCCCAGGGTGGACTGCTCCGTGTACCTGACGCCGTACAGGTCCAGCATGCTCTGGAACGTGTGCTTGAAGACGGGCGGCCGGCTCTCCTCGATGGTGATGGGCGTGGGATCGGCCCCCGCGCCGTCGATCTTCGGCCGGCGGATCTTCATCTCCGTGCGGTGATACAGGTACCAGTAGGCGTTCTCCACCGTCTGCATGGCGTCGGCCGAGCTCACCACCGGGAAGTGGCCGAGCTGGTAGACGTCGGTCAGCGGGTACGCCTTGAGGCCGTGCTTGATGACGGCCGGCTCCCCGGGAAGGAGGCGCTTGTAGACCACGCGGTAGTTGGTGTGCCGGGGGATCGCCTCCAGCGCCCGCCGCACGATCTCGTCGGCCAGCTCCTTCAGCGTCTTTCCCTCCAGCTTGGCGGCGTCGCGGGCGCGGTCCACCTCCGTCACCCCGGCTATGGCCGCCCTGATCTTGCGCTCGATCTCCGCGCGGGTTTCCACCTGGATGCCGTTCACCAGGTCGGCGGTGATCAGGTCGCCGGGCGCGGTAGGGATGAAGGGCCCGGCGCCGGAGGTGGGTTCGTTCATGGTCTGGCTCATCTGGACCCTTCCTGTTCGTGGTCGTCGGCACCGGCTTCGCCGGCCCGCTCGCGGATGACGCGGACGGCCACCCCGGCCGCCTTGGCGTGCAGCACCCCTACCGGCGTCCGCCCGCCGCCGGCGGCCGGGGCGCCGGGCGGCCCGTGCGGGACGGTGGCGCACCGGCACGGCTCGTCCGCGTCCGGCGCGGCGGCCCCGGAGGGGACGAACTCGCCGCCGCGCGCGGCTTCGCGGGCGCTCTCCACCCGCGCCGCCGCGAACGCCACCGTCACCGTGAACCGTCCCGGCACCGGCGGGTCGCCGGGGTCCGCGCCCTGGGGGACGAACGGCGCCACCCCCACCTCGATGGCGTTCCCCCACGCCCCCTTCGCGCGGGCCTCCTGCTCCTCGGGGCTCAGCTCGATCCGCCTCCCCGCGGCATCCGCCGGCGGGAGCGCCTTCGCCGTGAGCTCGAAGACCACGCCCGGGACGTCGGGGTCGGCTAGGTAGAGGCGCGCCGGGCGGTCGTCGCGGCCGCGGGAAAGGCGGTGCACGCGGGGGCGGCGGAAGGGGATGGGGACGGGGGTCCAGCCGATCGGCGCTCGCTCCTTGCGCGTCACGCTCACCAGCCCCGCCGCCGACAGCCGCGCCACCAGGTCGTCGGGGTCGCCCGCGGGCTCGCTGACCACGCCGGGGAAGACCTCCGCGGGGGCGAGCGCCGCGCCGGCCGCGCCGGGCTTGCGCGGCTGCTCCGCCGCGCCCAGCCGCGCCGCGTCCAGGGCGGCGCCCAGGTGTTCGGGGAGGCGCGCGGGCAGGCGCAGCTCGAAGGAGCCCGGCCGGTGGCGCGTCCACTCCACCCGCAGCTCCACCTCCGGGGCGGCGCCGGGGCCGCCGGCCACCAGGGCCGCTCCGGGGTCGCTCCCGCGGCGCACCAGCCGGCTCACGTCCAGGATCCCCATCTCCACGCACCCCGCGCCGGGAAAGCGGGTGCGCAGGACGCCGCCGTCGCGCGCCCGGGCCAGCGCCGCCTGGTCCAGGCGGGCGCCGTGGCACTCGGTGTACGTCCACCGCACCTCGCCGCGCGGCAGGTGCAGGAGGGCGTCCTTCGCCTCCTCCGCGGCCATCACCAGCCGGGCGGGCGCGCTCCCCGCCGCCACCCGCCGCACCAGGCTCTCCCCCGCCGCGCCGGAGCCGATGGAGACGGAGGCGAACCGCTCGCACCGCCCCCGCCCCAGCGCCTGCTCGCGCACCGTCACGTCGTACAGCCGGTCGATGCGGCGCGCCACCAGCACGGGCGGACCGTCGCCGGGGGCCGGGTGCAGCGCCCCCTCCGCCATCACCATCCGCCCCTCGTGCCGCTCCGCGCCGCCGGAGGTGCCGGGAAGGAGGACGGCGAGCGGGGACCCGTCGCGGTCCACCAGCAGGGGCCGCCCCTCCTCCGTCCGAACGCGGCCCGGGAGGCACACCGTCCCGTCCTCGCCGGGAACGGGCGCGGGGCGTTCGCCCGGGACGGCCTCCGTCACCAGGACGCAGAGCCCGCGGGGCCCGGCGGGGGTGCGCTCGCGCAGGACGACGACGCGGGGCTGCCAGGGGTCGTCCAGCCGCAGGGCGGCGGGCTGGCCGGGGCGGGCGCGGGTCAGCCGCCGCGCGCGCGGCCGGGCCAGGCGGGGATCGCCGTCCCCGGGGGGCTCGCCGAAGCGGTCGCCGAAGGGGACCTGCGCCTGGTCCGCCGCGGAGCCCGCGAGCAGGCGCCAGGGGGGAACGGGGTGCGGGATGCCGGCCGCGTCGATCACCCGCGCCCGCACCCCCGCCGACGGGTCGCGCTCCAGCCGCAGCGTCTCCCCCGCGCCCAGGGCGCCCAGGTAGCGGATGCGCGTTCCCGCGGCGGCGTCCGCCAGCGCGGGGCCCGAGGCGCCCTGCGGGGCGTGGATCTCCACGCGCGCGGGGGACCCGTGGGCGCCGTCGTTCTCCATCCGCGCGCCGCCGCCGTGGCGGAGCGGGCAGGGAAGGAAGGAGACGGTGGCGGCGGGGTACTCCACCACCTCCAGCATCCGCACGGGGAGCACCTCCACCCGGCTGCCGCTCCCCGCCGTGGTCGAGACCAGCCGCAGCCGCCCGGCCGGCGTGAGCGAGGCGACGCCGGGGAGCGTCTTCTCCACCCCCGCCACCACCTCCGGCGGCTCGGTGCGCCCGGGGACCAGGCCGCCGACGTCCACGTCCTGCCACCGCCCCCCGTCCAGCGCGATCCGCAGCGTGCGCGAGGCGGAAAGGTCCGCGCCGCCGGAGAGGTCCACCGTCCCGGCGACCTCCGCCGGCGCCGGGGGCTCGCCCCGCGCCTCGTCCGGAGCGTCGTCGCCGAAGAGCGCCGCCCGCGCGTCGGGGCCGGTGAAGGGAAGGAGCTCGATGCGCGCCGTGGAGCCCTTCGCCCGCGTCGCCAGCACCAGGCGTCCATCCGCGTCCACCTCGGCCGCGACGGTGGGCAGCGCGCGCTCCACCGCCTCCGCCACCCGGGGGGGGGGCACCGCGCCCGCGGCGTCCTCCGCCACGGCGGCGGCGCAGTCCACGTCCACGGGCGGCGCGCCGTCCACGGAGAGGCGGAGGAAGCGCCGGCCGCGCAGGTCCAGCGCGGTGGAGAGAAGGACGGCGCCCGCGACGGCGGCGGGCTCCGGCGGCTCGCCCCGGTAGGCGCGGGGCGGGACGATCCCCAGCAGCGCCGGCGCGGCGTCGGCGCCCGACTGCGCGGGGAGGATCTCCACGGTCCCCTCATCGCCGCCGTCGCCGGAGACAGGAGGACCGGCGGCGGAGATCACCAGGTGCGCGCCGTCGCCGCGGGCCACCAGCCGGCCGAAGGCCGTGTTGACGGCGGCCACCAGCTCGGGGAGCGCCATCCGCGCCGGGCCTTCGGCGAGGAAGCGGACCTCGCGCTCGACGCCGTCCACCTTCAGCCGCAGCCGGTCGTCCGCGGAAAGCTCCACCCCCTCCGCCAGGTCCGCCGTCCCCGCGAACGCCACGCGGCGCCCGTCGTGCCCGCGGTGCAGGCCGGGCTCCAGCCCCAGGAGGAGCGGGCGGGCGTCGCGGGCCCGCGGGGGCTCCAGCCGCACCGCCGCCGCGGCGCCCTCGCGCCGGGAGGTGAGGACCAGGCGCCCCGCGTGCACCGTGGCGACGTCCGCCTCGCCCTCCACGTGGAAGGCGGCGTTCAGGGCGGCGGCGGCCTCGGCCGGGAGGACCGCGCGGGCGAGGCGGACGCCGTCGGCGCAGTCCACCTCCACGGCGGGGCTTCCGTCGATGGAGAGGCGCAGCCAGCGGGCCTCGCGCAGGTCAACGCCGCGCCGCAGGTCGCGCGTCCCCGCGAGGACGGCGCGGGTGGCGGCGCGGCCGCGCGCGTCGGCCGTGGGAGCGCCCAGGAGCACGGACGCCGCCTCCGCCGCCACGAAGGCGCGGGTGACGAAGGGGCGCTGCTCGCGCACCTCCAGGGGCACCAGCTCCACGGCGGCGGCCGTGCCGCGGGTGGCGGAGGCCAGCACCAGCCGGCCGCTCTCGTCCTGCGCCGGCCACTCGCCCGCCGCCTGGCCGAAGGCGGCGTTGATGGCCTGCGCCAGATGGGCGGCGGTGGCCTTCTCGGGATGCCCGCGCTCCATCCTGGCCACGGCGCCCGCCAGGTCCACCTCCAGCGGCGGGGCCCCGTCCAGGGCGATGGCCACGTGCGAGTGGGCGCGCACGTCCACCCCGGCGGCAAGGTCCGGCGTCCCGTGGACCACCGCCGGCGCCGCCGCCGCGCCGCGGAACCGGCGCGGGCGCAGGCCGAAGAGGCGCGGCCCCGCGTCCTCCTCGGGGGTGACGGGGAGGATGGCGAGGGTGCTCTCCGCCCCCGCCGTGGCCGAGGCCACGCGCAGGACGGCCCCGTCGAACGACGCCGTCCCCGGGGCCACGGCGGCGGCCAGGCGCGCCGCCACCTCGGCGGGGCCGGTGCGGCCGGGGTCGGCGCCGGCGCAGTCCACCGTCACCGGCCGGCGCCCGTCCACCCGCAGCCGGACGGCGAAGACGGCGGAAAGGTCGATCTCCGCGGGGAGGACGGCGGCGCCAACCAGCTCCGCCGGCCCGGGGTCGCTCCCCCGCGACTCGCGCGGCGCATCCCCCAGCAGGAGGGGCGCGGCGTCCTGCGCGGCCGGCTCGCGGACCACCAGGCTCCCGCCCGCACCCGGCGTGGGCGAGCGGAGGACGAGCCGCGCCCCCTCCACCGCCGCGACCCCCGGCCCCAGCGCGGCGTTGACCGCCTCCGCCACGTGTTCGCGGGGAGTGGCCGCCGGGTCCCCGCCGGCGCAGTCGACCTCCGCCACGCGCTGTCCGTCCACCGCCAGGCGCAGGTAGCGGCGCGCGCGCAGGTCCAGCACGTCGGGGAGGTCGATGGCGCCCGCGACCACGGCGTCCCTCCCCGGCGTCCCCCAGCGCTCGCGGGCGGGAAGGCCCAGGAGGACGGGCGCCGCGTCACCGCGCACCTCGCCGATCTCCAGCGACGACCCGTCCCCGGCGGTGGGGGAGCGGAGCACCAGCCGCCCGTCGTCGTCCGAGGCGATCTCTCGCCCGAACGCCGCGTTGACGGCGGCGAGGACGGCGTGGAGGGGGACGCGGGCGCGGTCCGTCCCCGGGGGCGCGCACTCCACGTCCCGCATCCCGCCGCCGTCCACGGCCAGCCGGAGGAGGGAGCCGCCGCGCAGGTCGGCGCCCTCCAGGGGGAGGACGGGGCCCTCCACCCGCGCCGGGGCGGCCGCGCGGCCGCGGGCCAGGGCCAGGGGAACGCCGAAGAGGAGGGCGGCCGCGTCGTCGCCGCGGGGGCGGACCAGGACGGGGTCGCCCCCGGCACGGTTCCACCACCCGTCCAGCCGGTCCTCCAGCCGCAGCCCCAGCGCGTCCGCCGCCACCCGCAGCACCCCGCCCAGGGTGGAGGTCCCCTCCAGGAAGGTGCGGACGTGGGACTTGAGGCGGGCGCGGAACTCCTCCACCGTCTCCTCGGGGAGGGGCGCCGGGCGGGGGGAGAGGCCGTAGAGGGCGGCCAGGCACTCCAGGTCGTCCACCGCCGCCGCGCCGCGGTCGGCGTGGTCCACCCAGTGGGCCTGCATGACGTCGGCGAGCGCGTTCTCGGCGCGCTGCAGCTCGCCCCCCACCGCCGCCGCCAGCGCGTGCAGCGCCGTGGGCGGGGGGAGCGCGCGGAAGGTCCGCGGCAGGTGCGACAGGATGCGCTCGGTGCGGCCCATCTCAATCCTTCGTCAGCAGCACGTCGGTGGGCGACATCTCCAGGACCACCCATCCCGCCTGCCCCTTGACCGTGGCCAGCACGGAGAAGGTGCCGGCCTCGATCTCCGCGTCCGTGGCGGGGCCGCCCCCGGGCCCCACCACCTGCGAGCGGTCGGCGGTGCGCCCGCCGGCGGGGGCCGGGGGTGCGTTCTCGTCCAGCGCCGCGGCCAGGGCCCGCACCAGCGCCTCGCGCCCCGGGGGGAGCGAGGCGAGCGAGTCCACCACGGCCTGCGCCAGCGCCTGCGCGCCAGGGCGCTCCACGTCCGAGACCGCCGCCGCCACGTCGATGAAGCGGGGCGCGCGCACGTCGCGCACCTTCTCCAGCGCCTTCAGCATC
>DASQLJ010000430.1:0-4327 GCA_035630095.1 Longimicrobium sp. | reverse complement strand
GAGGGGTGCCGGCGCGGGTGGTATTCGCGCAACTGCGCCTTCAACCCCTTCCTGGTCGAGGGGAAGAAGACGGTGGCGTTCGAGGTGGCGGAGCAGCTCGGCCGCGTGCCGGAGCTGGTGGTGGCGCCGGTGGGCGACGGCTGCACGCTGGCGGCCATCGGCAAGGGCTTTCGGGAGATGCGCGAGGTGGGCCGCGCCGATGCCCTGCCGCGCCTGCTGGGCGTGCAGGCCGAGGGCGTGCAGCCGCTGGTCGCGCGCCTGCACGGCGCCGCGCCCGCCGCCGAGGGGGAGACCCGCGCGGCGTCCATCGCCGTGCGCCGCCCGCGCAACGCGGCGCGCCTGCTGCGCGAGCTGCGCACCGCGGGCGGCACGCTGCTCGCCGTCCCCGACGCGGAGACCGACGCCGCGTCCGCCGCCCTGGCGCGCGACGCCGGCATGGTGTGCGAGCTCACCTCCGCCACCTCGCTCGCCGGACTGACGAGGCTCGCCGAGCGCGAATCGCTGGAGGGCAAGACCGCCGTGATCGTCATCACCGGCGGCCGCGTGGATTGACCGGTCCCTCATTCCCCGACCCCTTCTCCCGGACCGCAGGAGAAGGGGAGAACAGCGGGATCGCGCTGAATCCCATGCTGTTAGCCTCACGCAGTTTGTGAGGCTTCCCATTGTTCCAGCTTGCGGCTTCAGCCGCCTTTTCCCGGGCGATGGCGGACCCGCTCCCCTGATCTCCATCCACCCATCCTCACCCCGAGGTGCCTCCGATGCAGGCCGACCGCGACTACTTCATCGCCACGCTGCAGCGGCTCGTGCGCATCAACTCCATCAACCCTGCCTTCAGCGACGGCTCGACGGACGAGGGCGAGGTCGCGACGTGGGTGGCGGGGGAGATGGAGCGGCTGGGGATGACGGCGCGGCGCTTCGAGGCCGAGCCCGGGCGCGCGAGCGTGGTGGGCGTGCTCCCCGGCACCGGCGGCGGCCGCTCGCTGATGCTGTACGCGCACCACGACACCGTGGGCATCGAGGGGATGGCCGACCCCTTCTCCGGCGAGCTGCGCGACGGGAAGGTGTACGGCCGCGGCAGCTACGACATGAAGGCCGGCCTCGCCGCCTGCTTTGCCGCGGTGAAGGCGCTGCGCGACGCCGACGTGCGCCTCGCGGGCGACGTGCTGATCGCCGCCGTGGCCGACGAGGAGGTGGCGAGCATCGGGATGCAGGAGGTGCTGCGCCACGTGACGGCCGACGCCGCCATCGTCACCGAGCCCACCGAGATGACGGTGGGGCTGGCGCACAAGGGCTTCTGCTGGATGGAGGTGGAGACCTTTGGCCGGGCCGCGCACGGCAGCCGCTACGACGAGGGGATCGACGCCAACATGCGGATGGGGCGCTTCCTCGCCCGGCTCGACGAGCTGGAGCTGCGGCTGCGCACCTTCGAGCCGCATCCGCTGGTGGGCCCGCCCACGCTGCACGCGGCGATGCTGCACGGCGGCAGCGGCGCCAGCACCTACGCGGCGAGCTGCAAGCTGACGGTGGAGCGGCGGATGGTGCCCGGCGAGACGGAGGAGTCCGTCGTCGCCCAGCTCCGCGAGATCGCCGACGCGCTCGCGGCGGAGGACCCCACCTTCCGCGCGGAGGTGCGCGCCACGCTCACCCGCGGCTCGTTCGAGGTGCCGGCGGACGCGGCGATCGTGGGCACGGTGCTGCGGGCGGCGAGCGGCGTCCTGGGCCACACGCCCGAGACGCGCGGCTTCGGCTTCTGGATGGACGCCGCGTTCCTGGCCGACGCGGGCGTCGAGACCGTCGTCATCGGCGCGCGTGGCGACGGCGCCCACGCCGACGTGGAGTGGGCCGACGTGGACAGCCACGTGCAGCTCGCCGACATCCTCGCCGGCGCCGCGTCCGCGTACTGCGGTTGATGGGAACCGTCCCACCTCCAACGAAGCCCGTCTAGGGCGGGGGGATTCGGACGCCCCGCGGGGGCCCTCACCCTGCCGCTGCGCGGCTGTCCCTCTCCCCCAAAAGACTTGGCAAAAGACCTGGGAGAGGGACCTGGGGCGCTTCGCGCCGGCTCCATCATCTCGGCCGACGCTTCATCGCGGCTGAGCAGACTTCTCTTGCGCGCGCCGAACCTGAGGCCACGCCAAAGCCAGTAGTCCGCGAAGGCGGACTTCGTGTCGTAGTTGCAGCGAATTCATTCGCCCTTCCCTCGGGATGCTTTCCTCGCGCGGGTCCGCGCACCATCTTCCATCATCCCCCATCATCACGCACCCGCCGTTCGCGGCGCCGTGCGAACGCGCAACCGGCCGAGGTCTCCCGTGGAGCCTACGTTCATCGCGCTGGTCGGCGATCACGATCTCGAAGTCGTCGCGCACCGGGCCATCCCCAAGGCGCTGGGGCTGTCGGCGCTGTCGCTGGGGCGCGCGGTCGATGCCTTCTGGGTGAGCACCGAGCGCGTCGCCCAGGACGAGGAAGAGGCGCTGGGGCACGTGGACGCGGTGTGGTGTGTGCCCGCGTCGCCGTACCGCAGCATGGAGGGCGCGCTGGCCGCCATCCGCCGCGCCCGCGAGCGCGGGCTGCCGTTCCTGGGCACCTGCGGCGGCTTCCAGCACGCGGTGATCGAGTTCGCCCGCAACGCCTGCGGCATCGCCGACGCCGACCACGCCGAGACGAACCCCGAGGCGTCCAGCCTGCTCGTGGCGCCGCTCGCCTGCGCGCTGCGCGACGTGGCCGCCCGCGTGCGCCTGGCGGAGGGCACGAAGATCCGCGACGCGTACGGCGCCGAGTGGATCGAGGAGGAATACATGTGCGGCTTCGGCCTGAATCCCGAGTTCCGCGGTGTGCTGGAAAACCACGGGATGCGCTTCACCGGCTGGGACGAAGCGGGCGACGTCCGCGCGATGGAGCTGGCGGAGCATCCGTTCTTCGTCGGCACGCTCTTCCAGCCCGAGCGCGGGGCCCTGCACGGCCACACGCCGCCGCTGGTGCGCGCCTTCGTCCACGCCGCCACCACCGCCCGCGCCGCGTCCCGCGCCTGAGGTGCGAGGCGGGGTTCGCAGGAAGGGCGGCTGAAGCCGCAGCTAGAACAATGGGAAGCCTCACAAACAGCGTGAGGCTAACGGCAACCGTGAGTTTCGCTCGGGCGAGGTTCCGCGCATCTGGCGCGGCGGGCGCGCGCGCGTAGCTTGGGGAACCGCCTCCTCTCGTCCTCCCCCTCCCGCCATCCTTCCCGCATGCAAACGACACCCGTGGCGCATCCTGCGACGTCAGCACCCGGCCGGCTCCCGGCAGCGGACGGGGACGGGCTGCCGCGCCGCTTGGGGGTGTGGAGTGCCGCCGCGGCCGCGGTGGGGCTCACCATCGGCAGCGGGATCTTCCGCGTTCCCGCCACGGTGGCGGCCGAGTCGGGGAGCGTGGGGGCGATCGCGCTGGTGTGGGTGCTGGGTGGCGTGATCACGCTCTGCGGCGCGCTCACCGTGGCCGAGCTGGCGGCGGCGTTTCCGCGCGCGGGCGGGATCTACGTCTACCTGCGCGAGGCGTACGGGCCGCTCGCCGCCTTCCTCTTCGGCTGGTCGTGGTTCTTCATCCGCTCGGCCGCGTCGGCGGGGACGGCGCTGGTGTTCGTGGCCTACCTGCGCACCTTTATCCCGCTGGACGATCTCGGCCAGCGGGCGGCGGCGGTCGCGTTGATCGTGCTGGTGGGCGCGGCCAACTACCGCTCGGTGCGCCTAGGCGCCGCGCTCCAGGACGCGTCGACCCTCGCCAAGGTGCTGGCGATCCTGGTGGCGGCGGGGGCGATCTTCGCGCTGGGCGAGGCGAGCGGCGGCGCGCTGGCGCAGCCGATCACCTTCGCGCCGGCCGGCGTGGGCGGGCTGGGCGTGGCGCTGGTGGCCGCGCTCTTCGCCTACGACGGCTGGATCGCCGCCACGCTGATCGCCGGCGAGGTGCGCGACCCCGGCCGCTCTCTCCCGCGCGCGCTGACGTGGGGCGCCGTCGTGATCGTCGCCACCTACCTGGCCATCAACACCGCGTACCTGTACGCCCTCCCGCTGGCCGATCTGGCGGCGTCGAAAGCCGTGGCGGTGGACGCGATGACCCGCGTGACCGGCGCCGGCGGGGCCGCCCTGGTCGCCGCGCTGGTGATGCTTTCCACTTTCGGCGGGCTGAACGCGGGGCTGATGACCGGCCCGCGCGTGTACTACGCCATGGCGCGTGACGGGCTGTTCCTGCCGGCCGCGGCCCGCGTGCATCCCAGGACGCGTACACCGGTGGCCGCAATCACTGCGCAGGCCGTCTGGAGCGTCTTCCTGGTGTTGACCGGCTCTTTCGCACAGTT
>DASQLJ010000429.1:0-5500 GCA_035630095.1 Longimicrobium sp. | reverse complement strand
TCCGCGGGCGAGCACCGCCGCACGTGCATGACCAGCGGTTTGCCCGCGAAGCTCGTGTCCGCGGCCGAGCCCTGCACCAGGCTTCCCGCGAACGCCTGCCCACACAGGCGCTGCAGCGACGCCCAGAACGCATCCTGCTCGCTCGCCGCCCGCGCCGCCGGCTGCGAGGCGCGACACCCCGCCAGCGCCGCGCAGCAGATGACCAGCATCGCCCCGATCCGCATCGGTGACCTCGTGTTCGGTTGATCCAGATCGTTCCCCGCCCGCAACATCGGCGCGCGGCGCGGACGTCGCAAGCCGCCAAGTCGCGGCGCGGCCCGCCTTCAGGCCGCACCGATCATCGAATCTCCTTCACCTCCCCGGCTCGACCTGCTGCGTGCGGGCCTTTGGCTCGAACAGCTCCACGACGTTGCCGGAGGGATCTTCCACGAGGATCTGGGCGCCGCCCTGGCCCTCCACGCGGTCGCCGCGGAACGTGGCCCCAGCCCGTCGGAGCACGCCCAGGGACGCATCCAGGTCCTCGACCTCGAGCTGGAAGCGGTTCCAGCCGCCGGGCTCCGGCGTCCCTCCCGCTCGTCCGGCCCCCCCGGCGCCCGGCGCGTTCAGGTAGAGCCGCAGATCACCCAGAGACAGCGCCGCGAAGCCCGGCGCCGGGTGCATCTCCACCCGGAACCCCAGCAGGTCCCGGTAGAACCCGATCGCTCGCTCCACGTCGTCGACGATGTAGCGGATGGCAACCATGAGATCCTCCTCGTCCCGGAGACTTGTGAAACGCTACCGTTCTACATCATAAACGATACGATACCGTTTTACAAGTTGGCCCTCCCCGCGTAGCTTGGACGCCATGGATCCTCGCATTCAGCGAACTCGCGATGCCGTGCTGCCGGCGGCGCTGGCCGTGCTGGCGGAGCGCGGCTTCGCGAACTTCACGATGGAAGGGGTCGCGGAGGCGGCCGGCGTCGCCAAGAGCACCGTCTACCGCTACTGGCCGACGAGGCTCGCGCTGCTGCGGGATGCGCTGGAAGCGCTGAACCGCCAGCCCGACGTGGACCTCGGCGCGGGAGCCGCCCGGGCACGGATCGAACGGCTGCTGGAGCACCTGGCGGCCGCGCTTTCCGGCTCGCTTCTCTCCGCGTGCCTTCCAGCCCTCATCGAGGCCGCGGAGCGCCATCCCGAGGTCGCCGAGTTTCTGCACCAGTACAGCGACCGCCGCCGTTCCACGTTGACCGCCGTCATCCGGAAGGGGATCGCAGAGGGGGAGCTGCCCGCGCATCTCGACCCGGAGCTCGCCGCGCAGGCGCTCTCCGGGCCCATCTTCTACCGCCGGCTCATGACGTCGAACGCGATGCCGGCGGCGGACATCCCCGGCCTCGTGCGGCAGGTGCTGGGTCCGGCGTAGCGTCGGAGTCGGCCGGCCCCGCGGCCCCCTCCCTGGCTCGTTCCTCGCCTGTCCCTCCCCCGTAACCGCACGGGAGAGGGACAATTGTCGGCGCTGCCAGCGGGCTGGGAGCGCGCCTCGGCACCTGCGTGGCAGGGAGGACGGCGGGTCTCGGGGGAACAGGAGGAGAGCGCGGGAAGCTCGTGCCGGGGCGGGGTGGACCTCCCGCGCTCCGGGGCAGGGCGCGGGAGGCCGTTCATGGGGCTACAGGTAGCAGCTGCACCCGCCGCCGCTGTTGCAGAAGCCGCCCGGGAACCCCGCCAGGGTGCAGAGCCGCGCGCAGGTGGAGTCCTTGCAGACCCGCACCTCGTCGCGCGCGGGGTCCGGCTGGGCGAGCGCCTGCGCGGCCCCGAAGCCCAGCGCGGCCGTGAACGCCGCCGCGAACGCCATCCGCCTCGCCCGTTCCATCATCACCCACCTCCTGCTGGGTTTCGCCGCCGCCCGCAGCCGCGCGGGATTGCCGCGGCAGCGAGCGCCGGCGTGATCCCCTGCCCGGAGCGGCGGTTCGCACGATCACCGTCCGCCGGGAGGGCCGTGCCGACGTGCGCGCTCCACATCCCGAGCGCTCGCATCGGCCCCCGCATTCGACAGGAAGTCGCGTGCCACGGCGGAAAACGCGCGCCCATCCACATTCGCGGGCGGGCGGAAGCTCGCGTGGCGGAAGATGGAAGAAGGGGCGGATCGACCAGGCGAATCGACTGCTTGCCGATCACCGCGCCACCTGATTCCCCCTCACCCCGGAGTGGTTCCGGTGCGAGGAACGTCGAACCCGGCGCACGATGCCGCCGCTGCGCCAGGGAGCCTCGCGCAGTTTGCGAGGCTTCTCGTAGTTGTTGCTGCGGCTTCAGCCGCCGGTCGAGGGCTCAGAGGAACCCGACCCTCCGCCTCGACCCCTCGACGCGGACGCGCTGCCGGCTTCGGGATCTTACCGCGGCTCCGACAAACGCTATATTGGCCCGGGCGAGCACCCGTCGATGTCCGAGCGTTCTTTCCTCCTGCGGGTCCACGCCCCCCATCCCGCTTCACGGGCACGGCGTTCGCCATGAAGGTCCTCACCGGTGCCGCGGCGCCGACCGGGAAAACACGCCGAATGATCGAATGAGCGACAGCCGAAGCAGCGCGGACGGGCGCGCCACCATCCTGGTGGTGGAGCGCGACCCCCACATCCGGGCCCTCGAAGCGCTTTTCCTCAACGAAGCCGGCTATTTCGTCGAGTTCACCGACGACGGCGCGTCGGCGCTGGAGCAGGCGCGCCGGCTGCGGCCCGACCTGGTGATCACCGAGATCCTGGTGCCCAGGCTCGACGGGCTGGCCCTCTGCCGCACCCTGAAGGACGATCCCGACACGCGCGGCATCATGGTCCTGATCTTCAGCATCCTCACCGCGAGCGCGCGGGCGCGCGACGCGGGCGCGGATGCGTTCCTGCGCAAACCCCTGGCGGAGCAGAAGCTGGTGGACACCATCCGGCAGCTCATGGCGCGGCGCGGCGAGCCCGCGGCGGAGACGAGCGCATGATCGAGGATCGCACCCCGGCCGGCCAGCCGTCCGCCGACGAAGACGCCGAGCTCCCCCGCATCAGCACCGGCACCGCGTCGGCCGACCGCATCCTGGGCGGCGGGTTCCCGGCGCACTCCATCAACATCATCATGGGCGAGCCCGGCACCGGGAAGACGCTGTTCGCGCAGCAGCTCGTCTTCCACAACGCCGGCGACGAGCGGCCGATCCTGTACGTGACCACGCTGTCGGAGCCGCTCGCCAAGGTGGTGAAGTACCTCCAGAAGTTCGAGTTCTTCGACGAGAGCCGGATGGGCACCTCCGTCGTCTACGAAGAGGCGGGGACCGAGCTGGCCGAGAAGGGGATCGGCGCGCTGGTGCCGATGGTCACCGAGTGGATCCGCACGCTCGGGCCCAAGATCATCGTGATCGACTCGTTCAAGGCGCTGCATGACCTCTCGCCTTCGATGGCGGAGATGCGGCGCGTGGTGCACGACCTGGCCGGGCTGCTCACCGCCTACGACACCACCGCGTTCCTGGTGGGCGAGTACGCCGCCGAGCAGATGGCCACCCACCCCGAGTTCGTCGTCGCCGACGGGATCGTGGAGCTGCTGCGCCACGAGACCGGGATGCGCGACGACCGCTTCTTCCGCGTGCGCAAGCTGCGCGGGAGCAGCTACCGCGAGGGGCTGCACGCGCTGCGCCTGACCGGCGGGGGGGTGAAGATCTACCGCCGGCTGGTGAGCCCGCAGACGCCGCGCGGCTACTCCATCATGCGCGAGCGCGTCTCCACCGGCGTGTCGGGGCTGGACGAGCTGCTGGGCGGCGGGCTCTGGCGCGGGAGCACCACCCTGCTCGGCGGCCCCACCGGCGCGGGGAAGACGACGATCGCGCTGCAGTTCACGCTCGACGGCGTGCGCCGCGGCGAGCCGGGGCTGTACGTGCACCTGGAGGAGAACCCCACCCAGCTCGAGTTCCTGGTCGAAGGATTCGGGACCGACCCGGAGACGCCGGGGCTGCACCTCCTCTACCACTCGCCGGTGGAGCTGCAGATCGACAGCCTGGTGGACGAGATGTTCGGCCTGATCCGCGAGCGCGGGGTGAAGCGGATCGTGATCGACGCGGTGGGCGACCTGGTGACCGCGGTGCGCGACCCGCAGCGGCTGCACGACTACCTCTACGCCCTCTCGCAGCACTTCGCGGTGAACGGGGTGACCGCCATCATCACCTTCGAGACGGCGCGGCCGGGGATCACCGGCGGCTACTCGATCGACGCGCCGTTCAGCCACCTCTCCGACAACATCCTGCTGCTGGAGGCGGGGATCGCCGACGAGCGGACGGTGCGCAAGCTGCGCGTGATCAAGACCCGCGGGAGCGCGCACGACCCGCGGCTGCGCGAGGTGGAGATCACCGGCGAGGGGGTCAAGATCCTCTGATGCGCGCCCGATGACCGCCCCCGCCCCGGACCGCCGAGCCGAGCAGCTCCGCAGGCTCACGGAGATCAGCCGCGCGCTCACCTACACCCGCACCGTCGACGAGGTGCTGCGGGTGGCGGCCGAGCAGACCGCCGACCTGCTGGAGGCCGACCGCGCGCTGCTCATGCTGGCCGACGAGAACGGGCTGCTGCGCGTGCGCGCGTCCAAAGGCGTGGACGACGACGCGCTGCGCCGCCACGGCGACGCGGTCGAGGAAACGCTGCTGCGCCGGCTGCAGGGGCTGCTGGGCAGCTACCCGCCCGAGTGCTTCGTGGGCGTGCCGCTGGTGGCGCGCGGGAGCGTCACCGGCGTCCTCGCCGTCGTCCGGCCCGACGTGGCGCCGTTCGTGGAGGAGGACGAGTGGCTCCTCTCCGCCGCGGCCGACCAGGTGGCGGTGGCGCTGGAGAACGCGCGGCTCGACGAGGAGGTGCGCCGCGAGCGCGAGGTCCGCACGCGCGCCGTGCGGGGCGCCGACGAGGCCGACGAGGCGAGCGACCGCGCGCTGGCGACGCTCTCGCACGACCTGCGCTCGCCGCTCAACGCGATCGACTCGTACGCCGAGCTGATCGAGATGGAGATCCTGGGCCCCGTCTCGGAGCGGCAGCGCGAGGCGCTCGGGCGCATCCGCATGAGCGGGCGCCACCTCCTCGCGGTGCTGGAGAACGTGCTGGAGATGACGCGGCTGAGCGCCGGCGTGGTCCGCATCCAGGCGAGCTCCTTCTCCGCGGGCACGGTGATCGAGGAGGCGGTGCTGATGGTGGAGCCGATCGCCACCGCGCGGAACCAGTCGCTCGACTCGGGCGGCGTGGCGGAGATGACGCTGGAGGCCGACGCCGACCGGCTGCGGCAGGTGCTGGTGAACCTGCTGGGGAACGCGATCAAGTACACCGCCCCCGGCGGCAGCATCCGCGTCTCCACGGCCACGGGCGAGGCGGGCGGGGTGCACTGGGGCGCCATCGTGATCGCCGACACGGGGCCCGGGATCCCGGCCGAGAAGCTCGCCGCCATCTTCCAGCCCTACTACCGCCTCCCCGGCGCCGAGGCCGACGCGCCCGAGGGGGTGGGGCTGGGGCTGGCGATCTCGCGCGAGCTG
>DASQLJ010000428.1:0-8861 GCA_035630095.1 Longimicrobium sp. | reverse complement strand
AGGGCCGGGACGGCGCCGCCACGGCAGTATCGTGGCGGTGGCGGCCCGGCTGCGTTGGGCACGGTCGTATCGTGCCCTACGCAGCGCGCAGCCCGGTTCGGCGCCTCGGCGCCGAACACGCCCAAACCCATCCGTTGCTGTCCTTCCAGACGTCCCGACGCTACGCCCGCCAGCCCGCCGCGTCCAACCGCCGGTCGAGGTCGTAGGCGGCGCTGATCAGGGCCAGGTGCGTGAACGCCTGGGGGAAGTTGCCCAGCTGCTCGCCGCTCTGGCCGAGCTGCTCGGCGAAGAGCCCCAGGTGGTTGGCGTAGCCCAGCACCTTCTCGAACACGAAGCGCGCCTGCTGCGGGTCGCCCCCGCGCGACAGGCACTCGGCGTACCAGAACGAGCAGATGGTGAAGGTCCCCTCGTGGTCGCCGAAGCCGTCCACCTCGCCGCCGCGCACGTGGTAGCGGCGCACCAGCGAGTCCTCCACCAGCTCGCGGCCGATCGCCTTCATGGTGCTGGTCCAGCGCGGGTCGGTGGGGCTGATCACGCGCAGGAGCGGCATCAGCAGCGCCGAGGCGTCGAGCTCCTGGCTGCCGGCGTGCTGCACGAACGCCTTCTTCTCCGCGCTCCACATCTCGTCGAAGACGCTGCGGTACATCCGGTCGCGCACCTCCAGCCAGCGCACCAGCGGCGCGGGGAAGCTGCGGCGCTGCGCCAGGCGGATCGCGCGGTCCACCGCCACCCAGCACATCACGCGCGAGTTGAGGAACTCCTGCTTCCCCCCGCGCACCTCCCAGATCCCGTGGTCGGGGGTGCGCCAGTTCTCGCACACCCAGTCGACCAGCCCGCTCAGCCGCTGCCAGAAGTCGTACGAGATCGGCTGGCCGTACTTGTCGTAGAGGTACACGGAGTCCATCAGCGCGCCGTAGATGTCGAGCTGCACCTGCGTGCCCGCGCCGTTGCCCACGCGCACCGGGCGCGAGCCGCGGTACCCCTCCCAGTCGAGCTCCGCCTCCTCCACGTCTTCCCCCCCGTCGATGCGGTAGAGGGGCTGCAGCGGGCCCATCTCCTTGAGCTCGTGGCTCAATCCCTCCAGCCAGCCGATGAAGGCGCCGGTCTCTTCGGTCATCCCCAGCCGGATCAGCGCGTACAGGGTGAACGCGGCGTCGCGGATCCAGGTGTAGCGGTAGTCCCAGTTGCGGGCGCCGCCGATGCGCTCGGGGAGGGAGAAGGTGGGCGCCGCCACCAGCGAGCCGTGCGGCTGCGACACCAGCAGCTTGAGCACCAGCGCCGAGCGGTGCACCTCGTCGCGCCAGCGCCCCGTGTACGTGCTCTTGCCGACCCAGCGCCGCCAGTAGTTGGTCGTCCGCTTGAAGGCCGTGGCGGCGTAGTGCGGCTGCGAGGCGGGCGAGTCGCCCTCCAGGTCGCCCACCTCCAGCACGAAGGTGGCGGCCTGGCCGTGCGTGAGCGTGAACTCCGCCACGGCCTGGCCGTTCTCGTGCCGCAAACCGGTGGACGACCAGAGCCGCGCCGCGATGTCGCCGGTGGCGGGGAGGAAGAGCGCGTGGCCGTCGTCGCCCGTCAGCTTGTGCGCGGCGGGGGCGTAGCCGAAGCGCGGCGCGCAGCGCATGCGGAAGCGGATGTCGCCGCGCACCGCCTTCACCCGCCGCACCAGGCAGCGCACGCGCGGGTTGTCGCCCACGGGCATGAAGTCCGAGATCTCGGCCACGCCGTCGGGCGAGAGGAAGCGCGTGAGCAGGACGTTGGTGTCGGGGAGGTAGATCTGCTTGTAGCGGGCGCCGTTCAGCACCGGCGCCAGCGTGAACGAGCCGCCCTTCTCGCGGTCGAGGAGCGTGGCGAAGACCGGGGGCGAGTCGAAGCGCGGGGCGCACATGAAGTTCACGGTGCCGTCCAGGCACACCAGCGCGACCGTGTGCAGGTCGCCCACGATGCCGTGGTCTTCGATGGCTGGGAAGTCGGTCACGGACGCTCCGGCGTGGCTGGCTGTGGCGGTCTGTGGCTTCGTTGGGTCCGTGGATTCCGTTCGTGCTCGCGTCCCGCCGGGCTCCTCCACCCGCGACGTCTCGCTTTTGAGATCCCGACGGCTGAACGGCGGGTTTGGGCGTGTTCGGCGCTTAGGCGCCGAACCGGGCTGCGCGCTGCGTAGGGCACGATACCGCCGTGCCCAACGCAGCCGGGCCCACGGCGGCCCGCCCGGGCTTCGTCTTCGCCGAGGACGACGGTGCGGGCGGGCCGCCGCGTTCCCGGCCCTCCGGGCGCGCATCCCTCACGCTCGCGCGCATCGGCCGTCCATCGCTCAGCCGCGGCACCACGCTTCGCCCTCCCGCCGGCCGCCTGTGCGAAGATCAGACCGCGGCGCGGGACGTCGTCGGGCGAGACGTCGTCACGGTGATCGACCCGTGTGGGGATCGACGGGATACTGGGACGGCCGGCGCAGCAGCCAGCGGTCGAGCGCCACGGCCAGCGCGACACCGGCGGCGTGGCAAACGAGGTCGCTCCACAGGAATCCGAAGCCGAGCACCAGCCCGCCGATGCGCGTCTGTCGGATCGCGTCGATCCACGGGGCGTGGTAGAGCTGCCCGAGCTCCACCGCCAGCGCGAAGGCGGCCGCGCCGATCGCCGCGCGGCGGGTGGACACGCCGGGCCAGGCCGCGACGATCAGCAGGAACACCATCGTCGCCCAGAGCACGTCGCCCGCGTACTCGCCCACGAAGGCGGGGAGCGCGCCGCGAAACCCACGCGACGCCAGCCCCAGCCCGATCACGGCTGCGGCGAGGAGGATGGATCGCGCGCGAGATCGGCGGATGACGGTCGGCATGCGGGGGGACAAAGGGGCTGCGAATCCGAGGGTCGAGGCTCTGCGATGTCGGCCAGGAGGCGAGGGCGGTGGAATCCAGTCGAAACCTGGCCCCTGCCGCGCCACAGACGCAACCGGTCGATCCAGAGGCCGGCCGGCAGCGCCTAATCAGCCGATCCGCGCGACGGACGAGTGCGAAGCGGGCTCGCTCGTGCCAGCCGGACCCGCTCCCAATGGGGGCCCAAGAACACCGAACCACTTGCCAGATACTCGCTTTGCGCATATCGTGGTGATACCTCCAACCGTAGCACACGTTTCCCGCGAATACCCGCTACACCCGTGGCACTCCGCGCCGATCGCGGAGCCCGTCGCGTTGCAGTTCCACCGTCCGGCCGCCCGCGCCGGATCAGGCCCCACGCCGGCAGCCCGCCGGCCCGCCACCCCACAGCCCCTCGAGGCCCGCATGCAGTCCAGGTTCGTGCGCACCCTTCACCTAGCCGCCGCACTCCTCCTCTTCACCGCACTCCCCGCCGTGGCGCAGGAAACCGGCGGCCTGGCGGGCGCCGTGAAGGACGCCGCCTCCGGCGTGCCCATCTCCGGCGTGCGCGTGGAAGCCGTCGCGGCCGACGGGAACGTGGCCGCCAGCACCACCACCGACGCCCAGGGCGCCTACCGCTTCACCGGCCTGCGCGCGGGAAGCTACACCGTGGTGATCAAGGGCCAGGAGCAGGGCGCCGACCGCCGCCTCGACGCGGTGATCAGCGCCGGGCAGACCGCGCGCGTGGACGCCAGCATCGCCGGCGGCAACGTGCTGCTGAACCCGCTGGTGGTCTCCGCCAGCAAGCGCAGCGAGAAGGCGATCGAGGCGCCGGCCCGGGTGGCGGTGGTGAACGAGGCCGAAATCGCGGCGCGCCCCGCCGTGACCGCGGTGGACCACCTGCGCACGGTGCCGGGCATTGACGTGGCGCAGACCGGCGTGGGCTCGGCCAACGTGGTGGCCCGCGGCTTCAACAACATCTTCTCGGGCGCGCTGCACGCCATCTCCGACTACCGGCTGGTGGCGGTGCCCTCGCTGCGGGTGAACTTCCTGCAGTTCGTCCCCGCGAACAACGAGGACATCTCGCGCATGGAGGTGGTGCTGGGGCCGGGCGCGGCGCTGTACGGGCCCAACACCGCCGACGGCATCCTGCACATCATCACCAAGAGCCCGCTGGACGAGCAGGGCACCACCGTGGCGTTCGGCGGGGGCTCGCGCAACACGCTGCAGGGGCAGTTCCGCACCGCGCACCTGCTGGGCTCCAACTTCGGCATCAAGCTCTCCGGCCAGTACCTGCGCGCCGACGAGTGGAACTACACCGACCCCGCCGAGGTGGCCGAGCGCGCCAAGTTCGCCTCGAACCTGGGCTTCTACCGCGCCGACCTGATGCGCGCCGCCGGCATCAGCCAGGCCGAGGCCGACATCCGCATCAACCGCATCGGCATCCGCGACAACGACGTGCTGCGCTGGGGCGGCGAGGCGCGCGCCGACTGGCGCTTCAGCGAGCAGGGGACGGCGGTGTTCGCCGCCGGCGTGAGCACCTCGGTGAACGGCATCGAGCTGAACGGGCTGGGCGCCGCGCAGGTGAAGGACTGGCAGTACAGCTACTACCAGGCGCGCGCCAACATCGGCCGCCTGTTCGGCCAGGTGTACATGAACCGCAGCAACGCCGGCGAAACGTTCCTGCTGCGCAACGGCGCGCCGATCGTGGACCGGTCGCACCTGATGGTGGCGCAGCTGCAGCACGGGCTCGACCTGGGCAGCCGCCAGCGCTTCACCTACGGCGCCGACGCCACCTGGACCACCCCGCGCACCGACGGCACCATCAACGGCGCCTACGAGGACCACGACGGGAGCCAGGAGTACGGCGCCTACCTGCAGAGCGAGACCGAGCTGAGCAGCCGCTTCGACCTGGTGCTGGCCGGCCGCGTGGACAGCCACTCGGCGCTGCCCGACCTGGTGTTCTCGCCGCGCGCGGCGCTGGTGTTCAAGCCGTCGGAGGGCCACGCCCTGCGCTTCACCTTCAACCGCGCCTTCAGCACCCCCAGCTCGCTGAACCAGTTCCTGGACCTGGGCTCGGCGATCCCCAACGACCAGCTCGCCGGGCTGGGCTACTCGCTGCGCGTGCAGGGCACCGGCGACACCGGCTTCCGCTTCCGCGACGCGGGCGGCGGCTACCTGGTGCGCTCGCCCTTCACCCCCGCCGGCGCGGGCGGGCCGAGCCAGCTCCTCCCGGGGAACGCGGGGACGCTGATGCCGCTGGCGGTGGGCGTGCTGGCGGCCCGCGCGGCGCAGGCCGGCACGCCGCTGCCGGCGTCGCTGGTGGGCTACCTCTCCACGCTGCACCCCACGGCGGCGCAGGTGGGGCTCAACTACCTGAACGCGGTGACCGGCCAGGTGGGCGCGCTCTCGGCGCTGGAGCTGCCCGACATCGCGCCGATCCGCGAGTCGCCCACCAACACGCTGGAGGCGGGCTACAAGGGGATCCTGGGCAACCGCCTGCTGCTGGCGGCCGACGTGTACTGGTCGCAGAAGCAGAACCTGGTGACGCCGCTCACCATCCAGACGCCGCTGGTGCTGCTGAACGGGCCGCAGCTCGGCGCCTACCTGGTGCCGCGCTTCATGGCCGACCTGGGCTACTCGCAGGCGCAGGCCACCGCCCTGGCCACGCAGCTCATCGGCAGCGCCACCTCGCCGGGGCTGGCCACCATCCCCGTGGGCGTGATCTCGTCGGCCGACATCAACGCCAACGGCGGGCAGCTGCTGGTGACGTACGTGAACGTGGACGAGAACATCGACTACTGGGGGAGCGACCTGTCGGCGCGCCTGCTGCTGAACCGCGGCTGGTCGCTGGCCGCCACCGGCAGCTACGTCAGCGAGGACCGCTGGCAGACGGAGAACGCCGGCCTGGTCACGCTGAACGCGCCGCGCAAGAAGGCGTCGCTGTCGATGACGTACGACGACGGCGAGGGCTCGGGGCTCTCGGGCGAGGCGCGGATGCGCTACACCTCGGGCTTCCCGGTGAACTCGGGCGTGTACATCGGCCTCAAGTGCATCGAGGGCGCGTCGAACAGCCCGCTGGCCGAGGACTGCGTGAGCGCCTACACGCTGTTCGACCTGAACCTGGGCTATCGACTGCCGATGCGGGGCCGCAAGACCACCCTGCAGGTGAGCGCCTCCAACCTGTTCGGCGAGGCGTACCGCCCCTTCCCGGGCACCCCCAACATCGGCCGCACCATCCTGGCCCGCGTCCGCTACGAGTTCTGACCGCGTAGCGGGGCGACGACGAGCGAGGGGCCGGGCGATTCGCCCGGCCCCTCGCTGCTTGTGCTCACCCGGCCGTCGTACACCGCCCTCTACCGGACGATTGCGGGGAGGATGTACGCTTCGTTCACAAATCCCTTGACGACCACGTCCAACGCGTGTAGATTCGTTTTCGCTCGACCGCTCACACGGTCCGGGCAGGCTCCCCGTCCGCGGACGGTGCGAGTAAATACCTCCGGGGGGTTGGGCGGTTTCCGCACAACCCCTCGTTATTTCAGTCTACGAAGTCCCTTTCAGGCCCTGACGTGTTTACCCGGTGGCGCAAAATGCCCGAATCGGTTCCACCAAAGGTCGAAATTTTCATCGACGGGACCAACTTCTTCCTCTCCCAGCAGAACGAGGGGATGAACCTCCGCCTGGACATCAACCGCCTCGCGACGCGCCTCAGCGCCGGCTACCACTTCGTCAAGCTCCGCTACTACACGTCTCCGCTTCCATCTCCCGGCAGTCATCGATATAAGGCGCAGCAGCGGTTCTTCAGTGAACTGCGCAAGAGCTCGCGAATCGACCTGGTGCTCGGGCGGCACGAACCGCGGATCGACCGCGAAACGGGCCGCCGTTATCACGTGGAGAAGGAAACCGACGTCAATCTCGCGATGGACATGGTGGTGGGAGCGTACCGCGACCGCTACGACGTGGCGATGCTCGTGGCGGGGGACACGGACTACGTGCGAGCCGTGCGCGCGGTGCAGGAGCGGGGGAAAAGGCTGGTATGGTGTCATCTGCCGTCGCAGGGCAGAACGGACCAGCTCGCACAGATTTGCGACGAGTGCAGGGAGCTCGACGAGAAGTTCCTGCGGACCTGCTCGTTGTGAGGATATGAGCTATCGGCTCGTCGCCGACGCTCACACCGCCGCGGCCGGCTCCAGGGTGGTGATGTCTTCGTCCACGCGGGCGAGCTCGGGGAGGAAGCCGAGCGAGTCGTAGATCTCGCGGGCGGCGTCGAGGTAGGCGCGGGCCTCGGCGGGGCGGCCGCAGGCGGCGTGCAGCATCCCGTAGCCGTGCAGCACCGCCGCCTCGTCCTTGCCGGGGAGGCCGCGCTCGTGGCAGACGTTCAGCGCCTGCTCGTAGAAGACGAAGCCCTCCTCGTCGCAGCGCGAGCGCGCGATCCCGCCCAGCAGCACGTACACCTCCACCAGGTCGGCGATCAGGCGGTGCACGATGGCCAGCTCCTCGGCCCGGCGCGCCTCTTCCTGCGCCTCGAAGAGGCGGCCCTGGCGCAGCAGCACGTCGCCCAGGTTGCAGCGCACCGTGATCTCCCAGCGTGGCTCGGGGCGGCGCGCCAGCGCGTCGCGGAACACCGCCTCGGCCGCGGCCAGGTCGCCGTGCTCGGTGAGCAGCAGGCCGCGGTTGTTGAGGTAGAACGGCATCGCGTCGTCGGCGCCGGTGGCCTCGATGCGCTCGCGCGCGCGGGCCAGCAGCGCCTCGGCGTCGGCCAGCTCGCCGTGCTTGATGGCGATCACCGACAGGTTGGTGTAGAACGGCCACTCCAGCGACGGCTCGCCCAGCCCGCGGGCGATCGCCAGGCCCCGCTCGTACCACCCGCGCGCCCGCTCGCGCTCGCCGCGGTCGTCGCAGAGGTTGCCCAAGCCCTGGCAGGCGATCGCCTGGCCGGCGGGGTCCATCCCGTCCACCGCCAGGTGGTAGCTCTGCTCGTACCAGCTCCACGCCTCGTCCAACCGGCCGGCGCCGCGGGCGGTGCGGCCCAGGCGACGGAGCGTGAGCACGTGCGGCGCCTTCTCCCGCAGGTCGCGCGAGATCTCCAGCGCCAGGCCGTAGATCCGCTCGGCCTTCTCCAGCCGCCCGCCGCCCTCCTCCACCTCGCCGGCGCGCACCAGCGCGGCGGCGGCGGCGGCGGGGTCGCCCTCCTGCTGGTGGCGCACGGCCTCCAGCACCAGCGTGAACAGCTCCTGCAGCCGCTGCTGCGACGCCGCCACCATCTGCGGCACCATGTCGGCCAGCCGCGACGGGTCGACCACGCGCTTGCCCAGGGTGGCGTACGCGCCCGAGCGCGCCCACTGCTTGTCGCGGTCCATGCGCGACGCGCCGATCACGGCGTCGCTCAGCGGAAGGAACTCCTCCGCGTCGGGGACCAGCGCAAGGGCGCGCTCAACCAGCAGGTGCGGCGAGGACGGCCTGCTCACGGGCGATTGGGATCGATTGAGTGGGGACGAGCCGGCGGCGTTCAGCCGCCGGCCATGATGTACTTGCCCCCGTAGTACGAGAAGTGGGGCGTGGTGCCGTTCAGGCGGGTGCCGCCGGCGCTGAGCCAGCCGCCGAGGCCCACCCACTGGCCGTTCTCCCAGCGCGCCACCTCGATCGCGTTTCCGCTCAGCAGCACGTTGGCGAGCGGGAAGCCGAGGGTGACGGGCTGGTTGAACTGCATGCCGTGCGGGCCGAACTCGGCCATCACGCGCTTGGCCAGCACCGCGTCGGTGGGCAGGTCGATGGTGATGGTCGCGTCGTGCGGGAGCGCGCCGGCGGGGATGTCCACCCGGAAGCCGTGCAGCTCCACGAAGCCGCCCTGGGCCGCGCTGATGAACTTCTCGGCGTGGCGCGGGGCGCCGAGCTGCGGCGCGCCCGTGTACTGCAGCAGGCTGTTGACGTCCAGGCCGCCCGAGAGCAGGTGGGCGGGGGCCTCGGGCGCCAGCGGCGCCTGGGAGGCTTCGGTGCAGCCGGCCAGCACGACGGCGG
>DASQLJ010000427.1:0-2516 GCA_035630095.1 Longimicrobium sp. | reverse complement strand
CACCACCGCGAGCAACAAGACCCATCTCGCAACCGGACCGACCCTGGTCGCGCGAGCCGGGAACGGATTCGAAGCGGATTCGCGGAGACGGCGCATGTCGTAACAGGTGGAGATCACGTGACACAGCGCACGGATTGGTACATTGGATGTGATGGCTGAAGGGTGCTGTCAATGATCTTCGATCCGCCTGCCGGTCTGCGAAGCGTCCCGGCAGATGGGATCGGACGCGGCCCGAGCGAAGCGTCCCCGCCGCGAGAACGACCATCCGCGACGGTCACCGCCTTGACTCGTCTCCTCTCATGTATCATCTTCGGTTACATGATACGGAGCGAACGACTATCCGTCGCCCTGCACGTGCTGCTGCACATGGGCGAGCGCGCCGGCCAGCCGATGACGTCGGAAGAGATGGCCGCGTGCGTGGGGACCAACGCGGTGGTGATCCGCCGCACCTTCGCGGGGCTGCGGCGCGCCGGCATCGTCACCTCGGTGAAGGGGCACGGCGGCGGCTGGCGGCTGGCCCGCCCGCCCGCCGAGGTGAGCATCGCCGAGATCCAGCACGCGCTCGGCGAGCGGGTCGTCTCGCTGTCGCCGGCCGGGGAGCCGCCGCGCTGCCTGGTGGTGCGGGCCGTGGTCCACGCCCTGGACGACGCGATGCGCGAGGCCGAGCAGGTCCTCGAGCGGCGCCTGGCCACCCTCACCCTGGCCGACCTCGCGGCCGACGTGGGCCGCCTGCACGCCGTCCATCACCACACACCTCCAGGATCGACCCATGCCGTATGACGTGATCGTGGTGGGCGGGAGCTACGCCGGCCTCTCCGCCGCCATGCAGCTCGCCCGCGCCCGCCGGCGGCTGCTGATCGTGGATGCCGGCCTCCCGCGCAACCGCTTCGCCCACGCCGCGCACGGCTTCCTGGGGCAGGACGGAAAGCCGCCCCGCGAGATCATCGGCGAGGCGGCCCGGCAGCTCTCCGCCTACCCCACGGTGGAGTGGGCGCACGGCGAAGCGGTGGACGCGCGCAAGGACGACGGCGGCTTCACCGTGGCGCTGGCGGGCGGCCGCGAGGCGCGGGCCGCGCGGCTGGTGCTGGCGACCGGCCTGCGCGACGAGCTGCCGCCGATCCCCGGGATGCGGGAGCGGTGGGGCGCCACGGTGCTGCACTGCCCCTACTGCCACGGCTACGAGGTCGGCGACCGCCCCCTGGGGGTGATCGCCGGCAACCCGCACTCGCCGGAGCAGGCGGCGCTGATCCCCGACTGGGGCCCCACCACCTACTTCACCCAGGGCGTCTTCGAGCCCGACGCGGAGCAGGCGGCGCACCTGGCCGCCCGCGGCGTGCACGTCGAGCGGACGCCCGTGGTGGAACTGCTCGGCGCGGCGCCCGAGCTCGAGGCCGTGCGCCTGGCCGACGGCCGGATCGTGCCCGTCGCGGCCGTCTTCACCGCGCCGCGTACGTACATGGCGAGTCCCCTCGCCGAAGCGCTCGGCTGCGCGTTCGACGAGGGGATGACGGGCCCGTTCATCCGCGTGGACGGCCGCAAGCAGACCACGGTCGAGGGCGTCTTCGCCGCCGGCGACGCCGCGAGCCAGATGCACAACGCGACCCTCGCCTCCGCCGCCGGTGTCATGGCCGGCGCCGGCGCGCACCACTCACTCACGCGCTAGGGGATTCCTTCATGGAGCTCCTTGGCCACGAAGCGAAGCGAACTGCGCTCCACCCGGCTCCAGATGTAGTTGCGGATCTCGTCCGCCGAGCGGTGGAATGGTGGACGAACACGTCGGGGCGCCGCCTTCGCGCGGAAGAAGCCTGACGACGAGAACGAATGCACCGTCAGGCGTGAGATTCGGTAGAATGCGGCTCCCCGCGGCCGGACGATCACCTCGTGGCGCGCGCCGTCGTCGCGCAGGGGGATGGACGCGTCGACCAGCATCCGCCCGTCCACCCTGACCTCCGCACCCGCGCGTCGCACGTCCGCGCGGGGCGCAGGACGGTGATGGCGTACGTTGCGGTGCCGAAGCGGTACTCGATCCCGATCTCCGGCCAGGACTCCGGAACGCAAGGGTCGACGCGCAGCGTGTCGCCGCGCCGGGTGAAGCCCAGGATACTCTCCAGCCCCACGCGGTACCATCCAGCTGGCGGAGCCCGTGTACCATGTCCATCCGCCCCGCCCCACCTGACCCGCGGCCGTGTAGACGTCCGCGGCCACCACGTACGGCTCCACCCGGTAGCGCTCCACCGCTTCCGGCGTGCGCGCGAAACATCAAAATACTGATTTCCGGATTTTCCGTACGACTCCGCCCCGGCTCAATGTAGCGAAACGTCTGATTTCACCGCTGATTGACCCAATACATGAATCAAGGGGACCATTCGAAAAAATCTAGGATGGCAAAATTAGCTTGCCTGTCCCTCAAGGCCTCCGGATAGGGTCTTGGGGCGCTACTGGAGCGGAGTTCGCGGCGTCTGACGTGGCGGTGCTGCTGGCGAAGAGCCCGCTCTCGGCAACCCTTCCGAGGTTCT
>DASQLJ010000426.1:0-11705 GCA_035630095.1 Longimicrobium sp. | reverse complement strand
GCACCGACGTTCCCTTGTCGAGCTCGAAGCGCCGGAACAGCACGATCTTTCCCCGCACCTCGCCCAGCGTCGGGATGTCCTTCCCCAGATACCAGAGGCTCGCACTTTCGTCGACGTACTTCTGGAATCGTTTCTGGAAGGTGCCGTCTTTCTCGTTGTCGCCCTGGGGGGCCTTGTCCTCCTTCTTGAGAGAGAGGATGATGGTCTCTCCCGGGTGCGCCTGCAGGAAGGCCCTGCAGGCGTCCCGAACCTGGCCGAAATTGAGGTTCAGGAACGTTTTCTCGTGGTAGAGCTGGAAGGTGTTCCGGGTATAGCCGACGCGGAGGTCGATGAACCGGGTTCCCGAATCCAGCTGTTCGCGGATCCCGTCCGTCTGCGTGGTGAGACGGTTGCTCTCGATGTACCTCGAGGCGGAGTCGTGCGTGCCGGGGATGGAGAGCTCGCTCAGCTTCCTCGAGCCGTCGACGAAGCTCATCCAGTCGGTAACGGTGAACGGCATGAAGGGGTTTCCTTCCTGGCGGGAGCCCCGCCGGAGGAGAGTAGCGCGACGAACCTCTGCCATTATGGGCGGGACATGCAAAGGCCCTCGCAGATCCGCGTCCGGGTGACGCGGGGTACGCCGGGTCCTTCTTTGCAGACCTTGCAGATACAGCGTGGTTCGGTGAGAACGGTCGGCGTTCAGCGGGCGCCGCGCAAGGCTTTCAATGGCTGAAAACGTGGAGAGTTGGCGGAGATCCGGCCCGCTGGCTGCTTCTACGCATCGTCACGACGTGGCCAGCGGAGATCATCCAGTTGGGCCGGACCACCGGCGAGCAAGTCGACGTCGGTCCAGCGCCGCCTGATCGAACGGAGCCGCGGAGACAAGGTCCCCGCGGCTCCGCCCATCTCGCCGCACGGGTGGACGTCAGCCCTCGAAGCGCTTGAGCACCAGCGTGGTGTTGGCGCCGCCGAAGCCGAAGGAGTTGGAGATCACCACGCCGAGCTCCCGCTTGCGCGCGCCCTCGCTCACGTAGTCGAGGTCGCACTCGGGGTCGGGGTCGGTGAGGTTGATGGTGGGCGGCATCACCCCGTCGCGCAGGGCGAACACGCCGATGCCGGCCTCGATCGCCGCGCTGCCGCCGAGCGCGTGGCCCAGCATGCTCTTGGTCGACGAGACAGCGAGCGTGTCGGCATGGTCGCCGAAGACGTGGCGGATGGCGCGCGTCTCGGCCAGGTCGCCCACGGGGGTGGCCGTGCCGTGCGCGTTGATGTAGTCCACCTGCTCGGGCGCCAGGCCGGCGCTCTTCAGCGCGCGCTGCATGGCCCGCGCGGCGCCCTCGCCGTTCTCGGGTGGCGCGGTGATGTGGTAGGCGTCGGCGCTCATCCCGAAGCCGAGCACCTCGGCGATGATCGGCGCGCCGCGTTGCTTCGCGCTCTCCAGCTCTTCCAGGATCAGGATCGCGGCGCCCTCGGCGTGCACGAAGCCGCTGCGGTTCCTGTCGAACGGCTTGCTGGCGGTCTCCGGCGTCTCCCAGTTGTTCGCCAGCGCGCGCGCGGCCGCGAAGCCGGCGAACGAGATGGCGGTGACGCACGCCTCGGTGCCGCCGGCGATCATCATGTCGGCGTCGCCGCGCTGGATGGCGTGGAACGCCTCGCCGATCGCGTGGTTGCTGCTGGCGCAGGCGGAGACGGGCGAGTAGCTGGGCCCCGTCGCCCCCGTGCGCATGGCCACCTGCCCGGGGGCCAGGTTGATGATGCTGGCGGGAATGAAGAACGGCGACACGCGCCCCGGCCCCTTGGCGTCCATCAGGGTGCGCGTCTGCATGATGTTGTCGATTCCGCCCATCCCGCTGCCGATGATGGTGCCCGTGTTCTCGGGGTCGGGCACGGGGCCCAGGCCGCCCAGCCCGGCGTGGCGCATGGCCTCGTCGGTGGCCACCAGCGCGTACTGGATGAAGGTGTCCATGCGCTTGGCATCGCGCCGGTCGATCACCGGCTCGGTCTCGAAGCCCTTCACCTCGGCGGCGATGCAGACCTGCGGATCCAGCCCGTCGAGCTGGAACTTCGTCAGCGGGCCCGTGCCGCTCTTGCCGGCCAGGACGTTCCGCCAGGTATCGGTCGCGTTGAGGCCCAGCGGCGTGACCATCCCCACGCCCGTGACCACCACTCTGCGTGCCATGCGATCGTATCTCCAGGGTTCGAAGGGGACAGGTCAGAGGGGACGAGGGCACCGCCAGCGACTCCGCTCGGCTGGCTGTTCCCTGTCCCCTATCCCCTGTTCCCTGCGTTAGTTGGCCTTCAGCAGCCCCGTCTGCAGCGCGAAGCGCACCAGCTCGCTGCGATGGTGCAGGTTCAGCTTCTCCATGATGCGGGCGCGGTAGGTGTCCACCGTCTTGGGGCTGATGAACAGCTTCTTGCCGATCTCGCTGCTGCTGAACCCCTCCACCGTGTACCCCAGCACCTCGCGCTCGCGGTCGGTGAGCTTCTCCAGCGGGTCTTCCTCGCCCGGCTCGGCCTTCTGCTTCAGGCCGCGCAGCAGCAGCTTGGCGCCGCTGGGGTACAGGAACACGTCGCCGCTCGCCACCGTGCGGATCGCCTCGATCAGCTCCTCGTCGGCGCTGCGCTTGTTCACGTAGCCGCTGCCGCCAGCCTCCAGCACCGGCAGCAGGTGCTCCTCCTCGCCGTGCATCGTGAGCACCAGCGTGCGGATCTCGCGGCCCAGCGCGCTGATCTCGCGCACCGCCTCGAGCCCGCCGGCGCCCGGCATCGACAGGTCCATCACCACCACGTCGGGGAGGAGCTGCTTGGCCTTCATCACCCCCTCCTCGCCCGTGGCGGCCTCGCCCACGACCAGGAAGCCGTCTTCCGCGTCGAGCAGCGCGCGCAGCCCGGCGCGCAGCACGGCGTGGTCATCCACCAGCAGGATGCGGATCGGCTTGGCCATCGGGGTCGATTTTCCGGGAGATGAAAGGGTGTGCGGGCGTGGCCGAATCTGGCCCGCCCCGCCCGGCCGCGCAAGCATCGTCAAGCGCGCGAATGTGTTACACCGCAGCCGCCGTGCGGATCGGCTTCCGCCCACCCGGAGACGCCGCCGGGAGACGTGGAAGGCGTCGTCGCCTCCCGGATCAATCCGAGCGGACGATGGTAGCCGGGACGTGCGGACGGGGCGCCGCTCGGAAGCGGAAACGGCATTTTGTCCCGGATGTTTGTGAGACGGCGCCTGCGCGGGTTAGCTTGGACGTTCGGGCTCCCCGCCCGCTCCAACCCCATTCCGGAAATCCACACGTGAAGATCGACCTCCTCCGCCCCCTGGCGCTGGCCGCGCTGGCCCTGGCGATCGCCGCACCGGCCGCGCACGCGCAGACGCTGTTCGGGCTGATCCCCGCCGAGAACCCGGGCAACATCCCCAGCGTCTACGCGCTGCGGGTGAAGCAGGAGGTGACCGCGCTGATCGGCAGCTACAAGCGCGCGTGGGACCGCGACAACGCCGACGCGGCCGCGGCGCTGTACACGCGCGACGGGCGGATGGTGTTCGGCGCGCAGGAGGCGCAGAGCCGCGCCGCGATCCAGGAGCGGCTGGCGCAGGTGCTGCCGTCGGCCGGGCAGCTCCACTTCTCGGTGATGGATTTCGACACCAGCGGCGAGATGGCGTTCGTCTCCGGGCAGATGAGCATCGCCGCGGGCGACCAGCCGGGCGAGTCGATGGACTACGTGCTGGTGGCGCGCCGCGGCCGCGGCGACGAGTGGCTGATCCGCACGCTGGTGCTCACCGCCGCCGCGCAGCCCGCCACGACGCCGGCGCCGGCCACCGCCGCCGCGCCGCCCGCGGGGCCGGCGACGGGCACGCGCTGAGGGAAAGACGCGCGAACGGCGCGGGCTTTGCCTCCACCCCCGGCATGAGCACTCGCACGGGGTTGGCGCCGCGCCACGACATCGAGCCGGGGGACGAGAAGCACGCCGCGCTCGTCCGCCGGCTCGACGCGCTCGCGCACCTGCTGGACAACTCGATCCCCATCCCCGGAACCGGCACGCGCTTCGGCCTGGACGCCGTGGTGGGGCTGATTCCCGGCATCGGCGACGCGGTGGGCGGCCTGCTCTCCACCTACATCGTGCTCGAGGCGGCGCGGCTCGGCGCCGGCCCCGCGGTGGTCATGCGGATGCTGCTGAACGTCGCCATCGAGATGGTGGTCGGCGCCGTCCCCATCGTCGGCGACCTGTTCGACGCGGGGTGGAAGGCGAACGCGCGCAACGTGAAGCTCCTCCACACCGCCGTCGACGCGCCCGGCGCCGCGCGGAAGAGCAGCGCGCTGTTCGTGGCCGGCGTCTTCGTGGCGCTGCTGCTCCTCTTCGCCGGATCGATGTGGCTGGTGTGGTGGGTGCTGAGCGGGCTGTTCTCGGGCTCCTGGTAGTCTGCGGGACGTATTAAGACGACTTAAGACGACGTTGAAAGCGATGTACCGAGGACCAGGCGCGCCCGCCCCTGGTCCTCTCGTCTTTCCGGCCGTCGACGCTCGTGTCCGCGGCATGGCGGAGCGCGGGTCGGCTCGTGTAGCTTTATGCGGAGTGACCCGCCACGGGGCGCGCTCGGGAGGCTGTCCCCGCTGAACACCCGTCCGTGACCACGGAGAAACAAGATGGAGCCACAGGACAACAAGTCGCTGGCGCTGCAGAAGGCGATCAACAGCCACGAGCAGGCCGAAGCCGCCATCGCCGACCTGCAGGGGAGCGGCGACGATCCGGCGTTCGCCCCGATGCTGCAGCGGATCCAGGCGAACATCGCCGAGCTCCGCGCCTACTCGCAGGCCACCAGCCCGGAGGAGAAGGTTTAGCACGCCCGCATGACACCCCTCCCGCCAAACGCGCCCATCCAGACATGAGCGACGCGCTCGCCATCCGCCCGCTCGATCCGTTCCCCGCGGCCGCGATCGAGGCGCTGGCGGTGGAGAGCGCGCGCGAGGGCTTCCGCTACGTGCGGCGGCTGCTGGACGAGCATGCCTCCGGGGAGGTCCGCTTCGACGGCGCGGGGGAGGTGCTGCTGGGGGTGTTCGATGGCGACGGGCTGATCGCCATCGGTGGGGTCACGCGCGATCCGTACGGCGGGGAGGCGGGCACCGGGCGCGTGCGGCACGTGTACGTGCATCCCGCGCATCGCCGCGGCGGTGTGGGCGCGCGGCTGCTGGCCGCGCTGGAGGCGCATGCGCGCGGCCACTTCCACGCGCTGGTGCTGCGGACCGACACCGACGCCGCGGCGCGCTTCTACGAGGCCCTCGGCTACCGGGCGCTCGCCGCGGGCGGCACCGCCACGCACCGCCGCGACCTGCATCCATCCCCGCCGGCGCCGTCGACCGCGCCGGCGGGAGCGAACCCGATCTGATCCCGAGAGATGAGCCGCAGCCCTGGAAGGATCATCGCCGTCGTCGCGGGCTTGATGGCGGGTGGCGCGCTGTTCGGCGCGGTGGCCGCGGTGCTCGCGTTCGTCGCGGCGTCGCTGCTGACGGACGACTTCGTGATGGCCACGGAGCCGGTGGCGCTGCTGTTCGCCGCGCTCTGCGGCGCGATCGTGGGGGCGCCGCTGCTGCCGGCCACGGGGTTCCTGCTGCTGCGACGCGTGCCGCTGGGCCTCTCGATCGCGGGCACCATGGTGGGCACGGTGGTGGGCGGCGTGGTCGCGGCGATCGTCTTCGGCACCTCCAACCCTGTCATCTACCCGATCGTCGGCGCGATCATCGGGTTCCTCATCGCGGCGATCGTGCTGCGGCTGCGCTTCGAATCCCCGCGCCCGTCGGCGGCGATCCGGGTTCCGCGCAGCGGCTGACGGCGGCCGCTTCCACGACATCTCACGGGCGGATGAGCGAATTTCTCCACTCCGCCGCTTTCCTCACACGGAGGTGATCGAATGCGCACCCAGGCACCCCGCGGCATCACGCTGGTCATCGCGCTCGTGCTCTGGCTCGTGGGAGCGCTGGAGATGCTGGCCGGCGTCGAGCTCCCCTACAACCTCGCCCAGTGGGCGCTCCTCACCGCGGGCGCGCTGCTCCTCCTCGGCTGCCTCCTGCGCGGGCTCTGATCCGGTCGCGCAGCCTCGGATGCGTGTCGGTCGGAGCGGGAATCCGGGGTGGCGCGGGAAGCCTCGCAAACTGCGCGAGGCTCTGGTAGGAGCTCACGCAACCAGTTGGGCGCTCCGTGAAAAGATATGGCGATGAATCCGGGAAGATCCGGGATTTGCTGACAAAATCGTGTATACCGGGAAAATGGCTTCACCCGATCCGCAGCTGCGACCACTGCCAGCCGAAGAAGGTGAGGAGGAGGAGCACCATCACCGCGTGGTAGCGCCGGTTTTCGACGAAAGCCAGTGAGAGCATCAGCGCCGCGAAGCCGACGGTGGGCGCGGCGCGCAGCGGGCCGGTCGCGACACTGACGGCGTCGGCCTCCACGAGCAGGTCGAGCACCAGGGCCAGCACGGTGAACAACGCGAACAGCGTCCAGAAGTAGCGGCGGTTCTCCTGGTAATACGAGGCGAGGTCGAGCTCCTCGTCGTCGGGGATGGCATCCGGGAGCGCGGCGGAGGCGAGCAGGAAGATGCTGATCAGCGCCGCGCCCAGGATCAGGAAGCCCCAGTACCGCGTCCACACCTCCGCGCGGCCGATCCCGTAGAATGCCCACCAGAACTCGAGGATCAGCAGCAGCACGAGCAGCGCGGCCGCCAGCGGAAGCCAGTCCCACCGCACGCGGCGGCGGGCGCGGAGCAGGCGGTGCAGGCTCAGCGAAAGGTCGCCCACCGCCAGGCCGATGAGGATGGACACCATCGGCAGCACGTACTCGAACGGGGTCACGTTGGGATCGGGGGCCGGAAGAGGGCGAGACATCGAGGATCATGCGGAACGTGCGGGTCTCACCGGGAAAGTACGTCGCTCCCTCCATCGCACCTACGATCTCGTAGCGCTTCCGCCCGCGCCGCGGTCCGAAACGCAGAAGCGCCCGGCAAGCATGGCTTGCGCGGGCGCTTCTTCCGTCAGTGGTCGATCAGGGACTCGAACCCCGGACCTCTCGCATGTGAGGCGAGCGCTCTAACCAACTGAGCTAATCGACCGAGTAGCGGGGGCGGGATTCGAACCCGCGACCTTCGGGTTATGAGCCCGACGAGCTACCAGGCTGCTCCACCCCGCGACATTGTTCCTGGTTCCTACAGTGCTCCCGAGAGGACTCGAACCTCCACGAGCTTGCGCCCACTAGATCCTGAATCTAGCGCGTCTACCAATTCCGCCACAGGAGCATGGTGCGCCCGGAGAGATTCGAACTCCCGACCTTCTGATCCGTAGTCAGACGCTCTATCCAGCTGAGCTACGGGCGCAAAAACGCAACGAGCTAACTCGTTGCGAGCCGTTAACTTATCAGCATGGCCCCCGGGAGTCAACCCCAAGCCGCAAGGCGTTTGGTCGCAGGGGGTTAGGGGACAGAGGCCAGGGGACATCCTGATGCGTCGGCACCGTCGCGACAGTGTGGATGCCGCGCCGGTGCCCGCCTCCAGCGAACGTCGCCTCGGCATGTGCTGAGTTATCGAAATTTTTTCGGAGAGACATATCCGCGTCGAGCGACACGGGTCGCGTCGCGAGCGGATCCACCTGATCGAGCAGTTTACAGATCCTCTCGGGCCGCGGGGACGGCGATCGGACGCCGACATCCGCGAGCGAGCGACGGCGGCGCGCTCGTCATGACCGATCCATTTGGGGCGGAGGCCTCATCCCTCGCGCAGGACGCGCTTGAGGATCTTGCCGGTGGGGCTCTTGGGGACGGCGTCCACGAACTCGATGCGGCGCGGGACCTTGTAGGCGGCCATCCGCTCGCGGCAGAACGCCTCCACCTCGTCCGCGCCGGCGGATGCCCCGGCCTGCAGCACCACGAAGGCGGCGACGGACTCGCCCTTCACCTCGTCGGGGAGGCCGACGACGGCGCACTCCTTCACGGCCGGGTGCGCGTACAGCACCTCTTCCACCTCGCGCGGCCACACCTTGAAGCCGGCGCAGTTGATCATGTCCTTCACCCGATCCACCAGATAGAAGAAGCCGTCCTCGTCGCGGTAGCCCACGTCGCCGCTGTGGAACCAGCCGCCGCGCAGCGCCTCGGCGGAGTCGTCGGGGCGGTTGAAGTAGCCGAGCATCACGTTGGGCCCGCGGATGCAGATCTCCCCCCACTCCCCGTCGGCAACGGGACGATCGTCCGGCCCCACCACGCGCATCTCCACGTTCTCGATGGGCGTGCCGATGGAGCCCGGGCGGTGCGCGTACTCGTGGTTGTAGGCCGCGAACGGCGCCGTCTCGGTGAGCCCGTAGCCTTCGTAGACCGGCAGGTCGAACGTCTGCTGCCAGCGCCGCGCCACCTCCACCGGCATCGTCGCCGCGGCCGAGAAGCAGTAGCGCACGTCGGGCAGGTCGGCCGGCGTGAGCCCCGCGTTGAGGAGGTAGATGTAGATGGTGGGAACGGCGTAGAGGTGCGTCACCCGCCGCTCCCGCAGCAGCGCCGGCGTCGCGTCGGGATCGAAGCGGCGAAAGAGGACGACGGTGCCGCCCGAGCTCAGCGCGGAGTCGAGGATGAAATCCTGCCCGAAGCAGTGGAAGAGCGGGAGGAAGAGCGCGTGCCGGTCACCCGGGCGCGATCCGACGTAGTGGCAGGTGGAGTGATAGTTGGACACCACGTTGCCGTGCGAGAGAACGGCGCCCTTCTGCTTCCCGGTCGTCCCCGAGGTATAGAGGATGGCGGCGGGGTCGTCGCGCTCCATCTCCCGCGCGCGAAACGCGTCCGGCCGGCCGGCGCACAGGTCGGCCAGGGTGCGCTCGTCCGGCGCGTCGCCCTCGCAGACGATCACCTCGCGGAGCGGGGGGAGCTCGCCGCGCAGCGGGGCCAGCTCGGGGAGGAGCGCCGCGGTGGTGAAGACGACGGCCGCGCCGCAGTCGTCCAGCACGAAGCGCAGCTCCTCCGTTTTCAGCAGCGCGTTGATGGAGACGGCGACCGCGCCCAGCTTCTGCGCCGCGAGGTAGGCCACGGCGAACGCGGGGAGATTGGGGAGGAAGAGCCCCACGCGGTCGCCCGCGCCCACGCCCAGCGCCCGCAGCCCGTGCGCCGCGCGGCTCACCTGGGCCTCGAGCTCTTCGTAGGCGACGGTGGCGCCCTCGAACTCGATGGCGGGGGCGCGGGGGAACAGCCGGGCCGAGCGCTCCAGGTTCTGCGCGACGTTCATGGGCGGGCGGATCGGGGATGACGGGGATGCGGGACGGGGCGGCACATCGGCCAAGCTAGGCGCCGCATCTCGCCGACGGTAGACGGCCGGGGGGGATGATGTCACGGCCGCGCACCGGCATCGTACCCATCCCGTGTTTCACCGGGCCGCCGTTGGCGCGTCCGGAGTGGGCGCGGTAAACTTCCGTCGCACACACCGTCACATCCACGGCCGAGAGCACGCACCGCGACGAGCGGCCGCGCCGACGATCCCCGATCCGCGCCCATGCTGAAACAGCTCGCCCTCGCCTGCACGCTGGCCGCGTGCGCCGCGCCTGCCGCCGCGCAGACCGCCGCGCAGACCGCCGCGCCCGCGCCGGCGACGCGGCTGCTGGTGTTCATCACCGTCGACCAGCTCATCCCCGACTATTTCACGCGCTGGCCGGGGCAGCTCACCGGCGGGCTGGCGCGGCTGTACAACGGGGGCGCGGTGTTCACGAACGCGCACCAGGACCACGCCGTCACCGAAACGGCGCCGGGCCACGCCAGCACGATGTCGGGCCGCTTCCCGCGCAGCACCGGCATCGTGAGCAACGAGTTCGGCGTGGCCGACCCGCAGACGCGGCTGCTGGGGATGAACACGGCGGGCGCGTCGCCGTTCCGCTTCCGCGGCACCACGCTCTTCGACTGGATGCGGGCGAAGGACGCGCGCACCCGGGCGCTCTCGGTGTCGGCGAAGGACCGCGGCGCCATCCTCCCCATCGGCCGCGCGCGGCAGACGGTGCTGTGGTACGCGCGCAACGGCACCTTCACGACCAGCACCTGGTACGGGCGCACGCTGCCGCCGTGGGTGGCGCGCTTCAACGCGCGCCGGCTGCCGCAGTCGTACGCCGGCCGCGCGTGGACGCCGCTGCTCTCCGCCGCGGCCTATGCCGAGCCGGACAGCGTTCCCGTGGAGGCCGGCGGGGTGAACTACACCTTTCCCCACGTGATACCGGCGGACCCGGCGGCGGCGGCCTCCTCGCTCCCCCTCTTTCCGGTGATGGACCAGCTCACCTTCGGCGTGGCGATGGAGGGGGTGCGCGCGATGGCGCTGGGGCGCGGGCCGGCGACCGACCTGCTGGCGGTGTCGCTCTCCAGCACCGACGCGGTGGGGCACCGCTACGGCCCGCACTCGCGCGAGGTCCACGACCAGGTGGTGCGGCTGGACCGCTGGCTGGGCGCCTTCCTCGACTCGCTCTACGCCGTGCGCGACCCGCGGACGGTGATCGTCGCCCTCACCGCCGACCACGGCGTCACCCCGTACCCGGAGCTGGCCGACCCCGCGCGCGCGGCCGCGATGCACGTGAGCGACCGGCCGATCCGCGCCTGGGTGCGCACGGCCGCGGCGAGCTGGGGCGTGGACAGCGCCGCCGTGCACGCGGAGGACGGGATGCTGCGGCTGGACGCGGCGGCGTTCGCGCGGGCCGGGCGCGACCCGCGGGCGTTCGCGCGCGAGTTCGTGGCGGTGGCGCGCGCGGTGCCGGGGGTGCTGCGCGCCGACCTCTTCCCCGCCGTCGCGGGCGCCGACACGGCGAGCGATCCCATCGCGCGCCGCTGGAGCCACATGATCCCCCGCGACATGCCCTACCACGCGGTGGTCACGCTGCGGCCGGGCCACGTGTGGGGCCGCGGCGCCTACGCGCAGCACGGCTCGCCGCACGATTCGGACAGCCACGTCCCCATCATCTTCTTCGGCGCCCCGTTCCGCCCCGGCAAGTACGGCGGCTTCACCCGCACGGTCGACATCGCCCCCACCCTGGCCCGGGTGCTGGGCGTGACCCCCACCGAGCCGCTGGACGGCCGCGTGCTGACCGACGCCATCCGCTGAGCGAGTGCGCGAACAGCGCCCGCGGACAGGTCTCCTCCGACCCTCTTCCCCACAATCTGGGGAAGGGGGTCGGACCGCTTTGGGACTGTGGATACGGCCCAGCTCGGCGGTTGTGCTCGATGCGCCGGATCCGTGCACCGGGCGTCGAGCGGAACGTATGTACGCGGCGTCAGCCGATGGCGGTCCAGTCGGGGTTGGTGAGGCTCGTCAGCACGTGGTCTTCCCACCTGCCATTGATGCGCAGGTAGTCGCGCGCGTAGCCTTCGACCTGGAAGCCGAGCGCCTTCAGCAGGTTGCCGCTGCGGCGGTTGTGCGGGAGGTAGTTGGCCATGATGCGGTGCATCCGCAGGGGCCCGAAGACGTGCGCGATGGCCGCCCGCAGCGCCTCGCGCATGTACCCCTGGCCCTCGCGCGCGGCGCTCAGCCCGTAGCCCAGGTAGCAGGCCTGGAAGGTGCCGCGTACGAACTCGGTGAAGTTGACGGTGCCGATCACCTCGCCCGGCGCCTCGTCGGGGAAGATGAACAGCCGCAGCGAGCGGTCGTTCTCGGCCTCCTCGCGGCTGCGGCGCACCTGCTCCACCCAGTACGCCTCCGTGTAGAACCCGTCGGGCCGGCGCGGGTCCCACGGCTCCAGGAACGCGCG
>DASQLJ010000425.1:0-6916 GCA_035630095.1 Longimicrobium sp. | reverse complement strand
CGCGGAGCACGGCGGGGACGAACTCGGCGATCTGGATCCGCTCCGCGGCCATCAGCGCGTACAGCCGCCCCGCGTCCAGCAGCACCTCGCGCGGGCAGAGCACCAGCGTGCCGCCGGAGCACAGGGCGCGCGTCCAGTCTCCCGTGAAGACGTCGAAGGAGAAGCTGGCCATCTGCAGGTGGCGGCGGGCGCGCGTGCGCAGCTCGTACGGCCCCTCGTAGGCCAGGAACTGGTTGACGAGCGCGTGGTGCTCGATCATCACCCCCTTGGGCGTGCCGGTGGAGCCGGAGGTGTAGATCATGTACGCCAGGTGCCGGGGAGTGAGCCCGCCGCGACCCGGGTTCGCCTCCGATTCCGCCTCCCAATCCGCCGCCCCGTCCACGCCCAGCTCCAGCACCGGCACCCCGCCGTCCGCGAAGAGCACGGCGAGCGACGACTGGGTGAGTACGACGACCGGCGCCGCATCCTCCACCATGAAGCTCAGCCGGTCCGCCGGATACGCCGGGTCCAGCGGCACGTACGCGCCGCCCGCTTTGACCACGGCGAGCACGGCGACCACGATCTCCGGCCCGCGCTCCAGGCAGACCGCCACCCGCGTGTCCGGTCCCACGCCGCGTTCCTTGAGGCCGGGAACCAGCCGGTTGGCGCGCCGGTTCAGCTCGGCGTAGGTCAGCGCGCGGCCCTCGAACACCACCGCCGCCGCATCCGGCGTGCGCGCCGCCTGCGCCTCGAAGAGCTCGTGGATGCACACGTCCGCCGGGAAATCGGCCGCGGCGGGGTTCCAGGCGGCCACGAGGGCGCGCTCCGCCGCGGGGAGGAGGTCGAGGCGATCGACGGCCTGGCGCTCGTCGGCGACCATCTCCGCCAGCACCCGGCGCAGGTAGGCCAGGTGCCGCTCGGCCGTCTCGCGGTCGTACAGCGCGGTCGCGTACGCCAGGCCCCCCGCGATGCGGCCGTCCCGCTCGCCCAGGGTGAGGGAGAGGTCGAACTGAACCACGCTTAGCGGGTTGCCGCGCACGGGCGCGACGGCGATGCCGGGGAGCGCGAGGGCGCCGCCGTCGGCGTTCTCCCAGGTGAACATCACCTGGAAGAGCGGGCTGTGCGCCAGGCTGCGCGTGGGTTGGATCAGCTCCACCACCTGCTCGAAGGGGATGTCCTGGTGCTGCTGCCCCTCCAGCGCGCGCGCCTTCACCCGCTCCAGCAGCTCCGCCACCGTGGGCGAGCCGTCGAGGTCGATCCGCAGCGCCAGCGTGTTCACGAAGAAGCCGATCAGCCCCTCGATCTCGGCGCGTCCACGGTTGGCCGTGGGCGTGCCGATCACCACGTCGTCCTGGCCGGAGAGGCGGCTGAGCACCGCGGCCCAGCCGGCGAGCAGCGTCATGAACAGCGTGGCGCCGTGGCGGCGGGCGAGTGCCTTGAGGCCGTCGGTGAGCGCCTCGTCCAGCTCCAGGCGCAGGGTGCCGCCGGTGTGGTCCTGCTGCAGGGGGCGCGGGCGGTCGGCCGGCAGCTCCAGCAGCTCGGGGACGCCCGCCATCGTCGCGGTCCAGTAGTCCGCCTGCCGCCGCAGCACCTCGCCGGTGACCCAGCGCCGCTGCCACGCCGCGTAGTCGGCGTACTGCACCGGCAGCGGCGGGAGCGGATCGGCGTCGCCGCGCGCGAAGGCGGCGTAGAGCGCGCTCAGCTCGCGATCGAACACGCCGGTGGACCACCCGTCGGTCTGCACGTGGTGCGCGGTGATCATCAGCACGTGCTCGTCGTCCGCCAGGCGGACGAGGCGCCCGCGGATGAGCGGACCGCGCGCCAGGTCGAACGGCGCCTCGGCCTCGTCCGCCATCAGCCGTTCGAGCTCGGCCGCCGCGTCCTCGTGACCGCGCAGGTCGTGGTCGACCAGGACGAAGCCGCTCTCCTCCGCCGCGATGCGCTGCACGGGCTCGCCGTCCACCACGGGGAAGACGGTGCGCAGCGCCTCGTGCCGCGCGACGATCCGCGACAGGGCGCGGTGCAGCGCGGCGCGGTCCAGCGCGCCGTGCAGCCGCATCCGCCGGGGAACGTGGTAGGTGCTCCCCAGGCCGCCGAGCTGCTCCAGGAACCAGAGCCGCTGCTGCGCGAAGGACAGCACCAGCCCGCCGCCGCGCGCCACCGGCTCGATCGGCGGCAGCTCCGCGCGGGCGGTCTGTTCCAGGCCGCGCGCGAAATCCGCCAGCACGGGGCGCAGGAAGAGCTCGCCGAGCACCATCTCCACGCCCAGGAGCTGCCGCGCGCGCGACATGATCTGCACCGCCAGCAGCGAGTGGCCGCCCAGCTCGAAGAAGCTGTCGTGGCGGCCCACCCGCTCCACCCCCAGCACCTCGGCCCAGATCGCGGCGAGCGCGATCTCCGTCTCGCCCTGCGGCGCCTCGTAGCCGCGCGCGGCTTGCCCCGCCCCGTCGGCCGCGGGGAGCGCCTTGCGGTCGAGCTTGCCGTTCGGCGTCAGGGGCAGCGCGAGGAGGTGGACGTAGGCCGCGGGGACCATGTGCTCCGGCAGGCGGACGCCGAGATACCCGCGCAGATCCTCGGCGTCCATCGCCTCGTCCGCGACGTAGTACGCCACCAGCCGCTTGCGGCCGGGCACGTCCTCGCTCGCGATGACCACGGACTCGCGCACCGCGGGGTGCTCCGTGAGCCGCGCCTCGATCTCGCCCAGCTCGATGCGGAAGCCGCGCACCTTCACCTGGTGGTCCGTGCGGCCGAGGTACTCCACGACGCCGGCGGGAAGCCAGCGCGACAGGTCGCCCGTGCGGTACAGCCGGCTCCCCGCGGGGCCGAACGGGTCGGGGACGAAGCGCTCCGCCGTCAGCGAGGGGCGATTCAGGTATCCCCGCGCCACGCCGGTGCCGCCGATGCAGAGCTCGCCCGCCACGCCCACCGGCACCGGCTCGCCGATCGCGTCCAGCACGTAGACCTGCGTGTTCGCGACCGGCACGCCGATGTGCGGCGCGAAACCGCCGTCGCGCGTCATCTCCACCCACGTGGAGTACGTCGTCGTCTCGGACGGGCCGTAGAGGTTGCACACCCGCTGCACGCCGGTGGTCGCGAAGATCTGCTCGACCAGCGCCTGCTTCAGCGGCTCGCCGGCCAGGTTCACCGTGTGCACGCTCGGCGGCACGGCGCCCACGTCCACCAGCGCCTTGATCGCCGAGGGCACGGTGTTGATCAGCGTCACGTCCGCCGCGGTCTGCGCGAGCGCCAGCGCGTCCTTCACCACGTGCACGCTGGCGCCGACGGTGAGCGGGACGAAGCACTCGAAGACGGCCAGGTCGAAGTTCAGCGAGGTCGCGAAGAGCGTGCGGTCCAGCACGTCGCGGTCGAAGCTCGCCCGGCCCCAGCAGAGGAAGTTGGCGGCGTTGCGGTGGGTGATGACGACGCCCTTGGGCCGGCCGGTGGAGCCGGAGGTGTAGATGACGTACGCCGCGTGGTCCGGCGCCAGCGCGCCCCGCCCGGGGTTCGTCTCCGCATCCAGGGACCGATCCGGCGCGGGCGCGTCCAGATCCAGCACGGGAACGCCGAGGCCGGCGAAGGTCCCGGCGAGCGCGCCCTGCGTGAGCACCGCGGCGGGGGCAGAATCTTCCAGCATGTAGAGCAGCCGCTCCGCCGGGTACGCAGGGTCCAGGGGAACGTAGGCGCCGCCGGCCTTGAGCACCGCCAGCAGCCCCGCCACCATCTCCACCCCGCGCTCCATGCAGATCGCCACCCGCGCGTCCGGCCCCACGCCGAGCGTGCGGAGGTGGTGCGCCAGCCGGTTGGCCCGCGCGTTCAGCTCCGCGTACGTCAGCGCCGCGCCTGCGGACACGACGGCGAGCGCGTCCGGGGTGCGCGCCGCCTGCGCCTCGACCAGCTCGTGCATGCACCAGTCGCCCGGCTCATCCGACTCCGTGGCGTTCCACGTCTCCAGCACCTGGCGGCGTTCCATCTCCGGAAGCACGTCCACCCGGCCCGGCGCGCGCGTCGGCGTATGCTCCAGCGCGTCGGCGAGGCCCTCGAGCGCGCGCAGCATCATCGCGCACACCCGCTCCGCGCCGACGGACGCGATGACCTGCGCCTTGACCGCGAATCCCTCGCCCAGGTCGTCCACCGAGAGGAGCACGGGATAGTTCGTCCGCTCCTCGGAGGAGAGCCCCTGGATCCCTTCCCACGACGACTGCTGCGGCCCGGCCATGCGTGGCGACCCGGCCAGCGCGCTGTGCCGGTAGTTGAGCAACGCGGAGAAGAGCGGCGTGGGCGCCTGCACGCCGCTGCTGCGCTGCGCCAGCGCCAGCGAGGCGTGCTCGTGGCGCAGCAGGCCCGCCAGCAGCACGTGCGTGCGGCGAACCGTCGCCTCCACCCCTTCCCCGGCGACGCGGATGCGCACGGGGAGCGTGTTGATGAAGGGGCCCATCACCCGGTCGGCCCCTTCGCCGCCCTGCATGCGGCCGAAGAGGACGGTGCCGAACACCACGTCGGTGCGCCCCGCCGCGCGGCCGAGCACCTGCGCCCAGGCCACGTGGAAGAGGCTCGCCGCGCCCACCCCCAGCTTCCGCGCGCGCTCGCGCAGCCGCGCCGCCAGCGCCGCGTCGAGCTGCACCTTCGCCTCGGCCACGCCGGAGCCGTCGCCCCACGCGTCCAGCAGGCCGAAGGGCGCGGTGGGCTCCTCCACGTCGCCCAGCATCGCGGCGAAGAAGGCCTCGTGCTCGGTCTTGCTGACCCCCAACCGCGCCTGCGCCACGAAGTTGCGGAAGGGGAGCGCGGGCGCGAGCTGGTCGTGCCGCCCCTCCAGGCTGGCCAGGACCTCCGCCAGCAGCACCTCCAGCGTGGTGTGGTCGCTGATCAGGTGGTGCTCCTGCAGGAGCAGGAGCCAGCGGCCGTTCTCCGGATCGTGCGCGACGTGGGCGCGCAGCAGCGGCGCCTGGCGCACGTCGATGCGGTGGCGGCGCGGGTCGAAGCGCGCCCACAGCCGCTTCGCCACGTCGCCGCCGGGGCCGAGATCCACCTCGTCCACCACCAGCGCGGCCCGGCGCAGCACCACCTGCACCGGCTCCCGCAGCCCCTCCCACACCACGGCCGTGCGCAGGATGTCGTGCCGGTCGACCACGGCCTGCAGCGCGCGCAGGAAGCCGTCCAGCCGCGCGCGCCCGTCGAAGGCGGTGACGCTGCCCAGCAGGTAGGGATCGCCCTCCGCCGCCAGCAGGTGGTGGAAAAGGATGCCTTCCTGCAGCGGGGCCAGCGGGTAGATGTCCTGCACGTTCGCCGCGCCGCCCTGCACCGCGCCGGTCACGGCGTCGATCTCGGCCTGCGTGAGCTCCACCAGCGTCAGCATCGCCGGGGTGATGGCATCACAGTCGACGGGGATGCGGTTGGGCGGGACGCGCACCTCGCCCGATTCGCCGCCCACGCCGGCGGCCAGCTCGGCCAGCGTGGGCGCGGTGAAGAGGGTGCGCACCTCGGCGTGCAGCCCGCGACGGCGCATCCGCTCGATCAGCGTGACCGCGCGCAGCGAGTGGCCGCCCAGCTCGAAGAAGTTGTCGTGGCGGCCCACGCGGTCCACGCCCAGCACCTCGGCCCACACCTCGGCCAGCGCGGCCTCGGTCTCGCCCTCGGGCGCCTCGTAGCCGCGGGTGGCGTACGACGCGCCGTCGGGGGCGGGGAGCGCCTTGCGGTCGAGCTTGGCGTTGGGGGTGAGCGGGAGCCGTTCGAGGTGGACGAAGGCCGCGGGCACCATGTACTCCGGCAGCCGCTCGGCCAGGTGCGCGCGCAGCGACTGCGCGTCGACGACTGATTCGGCCACGTAGTAGGCGACCAGGCGCCGGTCGCCGGGCTCGTCCTCGCGCGCCATCACCACGGCCTCGCGCACGGCGTCGTGCTCGGCCAGGCGCGCCTCCACCTCGCCCAGCTCGATGCGGAAGCCGCGGATCTTCACCTGGTGGTCGTTGCGGCCCAGGAACTCCATCGTCCCGTCCGCCAGCCAGCGGCCGAGGTCGCCCGTGCGGTAGAGCCGCGCGCCGGGGCGGCCCGAGAGCGCGTCGGGGACGAAGCGCTCCGCCGTCAGTCCGGGGCGGTTGAGGTAGCCCCGCGCCACCGCGGTGTTGCCGACATAGACCTCGCCCGGCGCGCCGACGGGGACGACGCCGCCGTCCGCGTCCAGCACGTAGAGCGCGGCGCTGCCGAGCGGGTGCCCCATCAGGTGCCGGCGCACGGTCTCGTCGCCCAGCGGGTGCGCGGCGCAGATGATGGTCCCTTCCGTGGGCCCGTACATCACGTAGACGGCGGCGGACGGGAAGGCGTCGCGCATCTCCCCCAGCAGGTCGGGGGCGATGGCGTCGCCGCCCACGAACACGGCCCGCATCTCACGCAGCGGCCCCTGCGCCGAGTTCCGGGACTCCTCCGCGATCCGCCGCATCAGCGCGGGGACGGCGTGCAGGATGGTGGCGCGGCGCAGCTCGTCCACCAGCCGCGGCAGCTCCATCACCCGTTCGCGCGAGAGGAGGCGGACGGCGGCGCCGGCCAGCAGCGGCATCACCGCCTCGAAGAGCCAGATGTCGAAGGCGAAGCTGGCCATGCACGGCGCCCGGTCCCCCGGCCCCACGCCGAAGGTGCCGCGCGTCACCTCCAGCGTCCCCACGAAGCTGCGGTGCTCCACCGGCACGCCCTTGGGCAGCCCGGTGGACCCGGAGGTGTAGATGACGTACGCCAGGTGTCCCGGCGTCAGCGCGCCCCGCGCGGGATCGGTCTCCGGACGATCCGCCCAGGCGGCCGCGTCGCCGTCCATCGACACGACCGGCACCCCCATCTCCGCGAAGCGGCCGGCGAGCGACGCCTGCGCCAGCACCATCAGCGGCGCGCTGTCGCCCACCATGTGGCGCAGCCGGTCGTCCGGGTAGTCGGGGTCGAGGGGGACGTAGGC
>DASQLJ010000424.1:0-6535 GCA_035630095.1 Longimicrobium sp. | reverse complement strand
TGAGGAACGCCATGTCGTTCACCTCGAACCCCGGGCTGCGGTAGTTCACCTGCGCCTCGCCGCGGAGCGTCCCCGCCTCCTTGGCGAAGCGGAGGTAGCCGCCGTGGCCGCGCAGCGAGGTGGCCGACGGGTCGTACAGGTTGGAGAAGAGCCCGTTGGAGCCCTGGTCGCGGTCGGGCCGATGGAAGTAGCGCGCGGAGGAGCGCTGCAGGCGCAGCATCGCCAGCGAGTCGCCGGCCACGCTGCTCACCGCGAAGTTCCCCTGCACCCGGTACATGTGGTTGGCGAAGTAGGCGTTCCAGTCCACCCCCACCGCCTCGGCGTGCGCGGGGAGCTGGTAGCGCAGCGAGTCGTAGCCGAAGCGGCGCACCACCGAGGTGGCGATGGCGCCGAAGCTCAGGTTGCCGCCGTTCAGCGTCTGCCGCACGCGCCCCACGAAGTAGTTGGTGAGCGGCTCCACCTCGCGCTCCAGCGTCTGGCCGCCCATGTCCACCACCCGCGCGCGCCCGGCGCCGGTCACCGCCTCCAGCGCGCCGAACTCCAGCCCGCCGCGGAAGCGCCCGGTGAGCTTGGCGGCGCCCAGGATGTCGCTGTTCAGCGGCGCGTCCACGTACTGCGTGTTGAACGGCAGCGACCCCTGCGGCTGCCGGCCGATGCGCCGCGAGTAGAAGAGCGACATGCTGCTCACGTTGCTGCAGGTGAAGCAGCTGAACGAGCCGAACCCCAGGAGGCCGCTCCCCTCCACGAAGAAGGGGCGCTTCTCGGCGAACGAAGTCTCGAAGGCGCTCAGGTTCACCACCGCGGGATCCACCTCCACCTGCCCGAAGTCGGGGTTGATGGTGGCGGCCAGGGTGAGGCTGGAGCCCAGCATCGCCTTCACGTCGGCGCCCAGGCGCACGTCGTAGGCGGCGGCGTCCTGGAACGGGCTTCCCGGCTGGCTGGGGCGGATGTACGACGCGCGGGCCACGGTGTAGGGCATGATCTCCCACCCGCCCGGCTTGCGCGTGATGCGCAGGTCGGTGAGGTGGCCGAAGCGCGCGGGGCCGCCGTTCTCGTTGTTCCCCCAGAACGACCACTGGCTGAGCTCGTTGTTGAGCTCCTGGAAGCGCCAGATCTGCAGCCCCCAGCTCTGCACCGAGTCGGTGGTGAACTTGAGCTGCGACCAGGGGATGCGGAACTCGGCGGTCCACCCGAGCGAGTCGATCTTCGCCCCGCCCTGCCAGATCGGGTCCCACGCGGGGTCGGCGTTGGGCGAGGCCTGGCCCGCGTCCCACTTCACCCCCGACGGGTTGAGCTGGATGACGGTGCGCCCGGCGTGGTCGTGGTAGGTGTCGAAGTTGAGCTCCAGCCAGTCGCCGGCGCCCTGCTGGTCGCGCCGCGTGAGGCTGGTGCGCACCCCCGCCGCGCCGAGCGAGTCGTACATCCGCGCGCCGATGTAGAGCGCGTCGCTGTCGTAGGCGAAGCGCACTTCCGTGTTCTGCGACGCCGGCCGGCCCTCGTTGGGGCGCTGCTGGCGGAAGCCCGTGGCCGCCGGGGCGCCGGCCCACACCGCCTCGTCCAGCACGCCGTCCACCTGCACCGGCGAGGTGCGCGGCACGGCGCGGACCGACGGCGCCGCGTCGGCGTGCCGGTGCCCGCTGGTCGTGGCGGTCGCCGCGGGCGCGGCGAGCGCGGCCGGCGCGGCGGTGGGGGCCTGGGCGAGCTGGGCGGAAAGGGGCGCGGCCAGGAGGGCCGGCGCAAGCGAGAGCGCCCACGCGACGCGGCGGGCGGAGGAAGGCTGCGTCATGGTCGTGCAGGTGGGAGGGGACCGCGCGAACGACTTCGGACGCAGGGTTGGACGGGGGATTCGACGAAAAGGTTTGAGCCGCGCTCACCCGGCGTGCATCTTGGGGGTCGGGCGATGAAAAGCCGCCGGAATCGTCCAACCAATCGTCCGCACGCGGGTCGGCCCCGCCGACGTTTCCTCTCCACGCTTCATCACGGATCGTCCCTCATGAGACGCGAAACGGTTCTCGATGCGGTCCGCCGCGCGGCGGACGCGTTCCAGGCGCGCGCCACCGGCGCGGCGGTCACCGGGATCGAGCACGTCCCCGAGCACGAGGCCGGCGAGGCGGCCCGCCTGCTCCAGGGCGCGCTGGAGTGGGCGCGGACGCACGAAGCGCAGGAGCACGCGGCGGGCGAGACGCTCGAGGGCGAGGGCGACGGCGACTACGCCTCGCACAACCCCGTGATCGCGCTCACCCAGTCCGCCCTCGGCGACGAGCTCCCGCAGCCGATGGGGGCCACGCCGCCGCTGCCGCTGCGCGCCATCCGCGAGAACCTGCGCTTCCAGGGCGCCGAGGCCGACGTGGACCGCTTCATCCAGCACGGGAAGCTCACCGACTTCGTGTATCCGCTGGCGGAGCGGTGCACCGTGGTGCTGGTCGGCGACTGGGCGACGGGGAAGAAGCGGGCGCGCAACGTCGCCGACCGGATCCGCGAGTTCGATCCCGACCACGTGATCCACATCGGCGACATCTACCCCTCCGGCACGGTGGAGAAGACGCAGAAGCACTTCATCGACGTGTGGGAGGACCACGGGCCGAGCGACGCGAAATACTGGTCGCTGATCGGCAACCACGACATGGATGCGAAGGGCGTCGGGTTCTTCGGCCTGGTGCTCACCTACTGCCAGGACCAGGAGGCGAGCTACTTCTCGCTCCAGAACGAGCACTGGAAGCTGATCGGCCTGGACACCGCGTACCGCGAGTACGACCTGGAGCCGCGGCAGCTCGACTGGCTGGACGCGCGGCTGAGCGACGGCGGCGCGCGCAACGTCCTCCTCACCCACCACCAGATGTTCTCCGCCGTCGATCCGCGCCCGCGCAGCAAGGGCCTCAGGAACACGATGAAGCGGTTCGTGGACACCGGCCGCATCTTCGGCTGGTTCTGGGGGCACGAGCACTGGATGCTGAGCTACGCGCGCGACGCGAACGTGCCGTACCTGGCCCGCGCCGTCGGCCACGGCGGGAAGCGCATCCTGAACGTGGAGGACCGGCACGACGGCGATGCCCCGGAGGTGCGGCAGTACTGGCGCCAGCGGCATCCCACGATGGAAGGGCGATCGCTCAACGGCTTCGTGGTGATGAAGTTCGACGGCCCGACCGTCACCATCGTCTACCCGGACGAGACCGGCGCGATCGGCGTTCCCCCGGAGGTCTGGCCCGACTCGCCGCACTAGCCGTCCCGTCGACCGAACGCAGCGAGGGAGCATCCGCCGTCCAGCGCGGATGCTCCCTCTATCGTCCCGAAACCGAACTGCATGTCTCACCCCGTTGTTCGCTGTTACTTGGTGCCGAACAGGCGGTCGCCGGCGTCGCCCAGGCCGGGGAGGATATAGCCCACGTCGTTCAGCTCGCGGTCGAGCGCGGCGGTGTAGACGTGCACGTCGGGGTGGTCGTCCAGCATCCGCCGCACGCCCTCGGGCGCGGCGACCAGGCAGAGCATGCGCACGCGCTTGGCACCGTTGCGCTTGAGCGACGCCACCGCCGCCGCCGCCGAGCCGCCGGTGGCCAGCATGGGGTCGAGCACCAGGAAGTCGCGGTTCTCGGCGCCCGCGGGGATCTTGAAGTAGTAGTCCACCGGCTGCAGCGTGTCGTGGTCGCGGTACAGGCCGATGTGGCCCACGCGCACGCCGGGCATCAGCCGCACCACGCCGTCCACCATCCCCAGCCCCGCGCGGAGGATGGGCACCACCGTGAGCTTCTTCCCCGCCACCTCGTACGCCGTCATCGTCTCCAGCGGCGTCTCCACCTGCACCGGGGCCAGCGGCAGGTCCTTGGTGACCTCGTACGCCATCAGCATGGCGATCTCGTCCACCAGCTCCTTGAACTTCTTCTTGCTCGTCTCGCGGTCTCTCAGCACCGCCAGCTTGTGCTGGATCAGCGGATGGTCGATGACGGTGAGGTTCGGGAACGTGTCGTGGCTCACGGGCGGGATCCTCCGGGCGCGGGTGGCTTCGGGCGGGCGTGAAGCTACGCGGGGGCGGGGGAGAACGAAAGTACGCGGGGGAGACGGAGGCGCAGGATCAGAAGCGGACGCGACTACCCCCCACCCTGGCGCCGCGCGCCGGTCCCTCGCCCGAACTGCGGGGGAGGGCCGGTCCAGGGGGCCAGCGGAGGCCGGGGAGCACGTCGGTTTCGGTGTGGCAGGGGGCCGGGGCAGGATCACAAGCCGAGACCGGTCCACCGCGACTACCCCCCACCCTGGCGCTGCGCGCCGGTCCCTCCCCCGAACTGCAGGGGAGGGACGGTCCGGGGGCCAGCGAAGGCCGGTGCGCACGTTGGTTTCGGTGTGGCAGGGGGCCGGGACGACTGGCGTCGAGCGGGGGCCGGGGATCGTGAGGATGCCAGCGCGCGCCGTCGCTTTCAACTCGGCGCGCGTCGGGCGGGATCACCGGCCGAGCAGCGACAGGATCACGCGGGTGATGTCGAGCTGGGTGGGGCGCGCGCCGGCGGCGGCGTGGACGCGGGCGCGGAGGCGGCGGCCGTCGCCGCCGGGGTGCGCAACGATCAGGGGGATGCGGCTGTCCTGGTCGGTGGGGCTGCCGTGCCAGGAGTGGTAGCGGCCGGAGAAGTAGTAGCGGTCCGCCAGCGGCAGGTGCATCCCCGTGCGCGCCAGCAGCAGCACGTCGCCCGCGTGGTTGCCGTAGGGGCCGGTGGCGAGGCCGGCCATCCGCCGCTCCAGGTCGAGCAGGTCGGGGCGCGGGTGGGCGCGCAGGTACTCGGCGATCGGCACCAGCCGCGCGCCGTCCCACACCTGGTACGGCGCGGCGCTCTGGCCGAAGGGGCGCGGCTCGCGCGCGAAGATCAGGTCGAGCGTCCCCCGCATCGCGGCGACGCCGGCGCCCGTGCGGTTGGCCGCGTCGTACGCGCGGACCACGGGGAGCACGTCCTCGTGCATCCGCGGCGGGCGGCGCCAGTCGCAGCGGTCGTCCGGGCGTGGGCAGGCGGAGCGGTCGGCCAGGTACACGTAGGCCATCGCGCCCTGGTAGGCGACCACCGCCTGGTAGCCGCGCTCCTCGTCGTCCTCCACCACCAGTTCGGGCGGGCGCACGCGGAAGCCGGCCTGCCGCAGCACCTGCGGCGGCTCGTCGTCGCCCTCGGCGCCCAGCGCGTGGCGGTCGTCGTCCATCACGGGGGTGTGGCCGTGGTCGGCCACGAACAGCACGTAGGTGTCCTTGAGCGCGTTGCGGCGGCGGTAGGCGGCCAGCACCTCGCCCACCGCGCTGTCCACCGCCGTCTCCACGTACGCCTGCTGCGCGCGGAGCGGGTCGGGCGCCGCGTGCGTCCACAGGTCCACGCCGGGGAAGTACACCACCTGCAGGTCGGCCACGCCGCGCCTGCGGATGCTCTGCAGCAGCGAGCCCACGGCGCCCAGGTCGAGCGCCTCGAACACCTCGCGGCTCACGCTCCCCTCGTCGTCGTCGTCCAGCCCCTCGGCCGCGGCGCTCACCATGGGGCCGAACGCCTTGGGGTCGGGGATGGTGACCAGGTCGGCCCCGCGCTGCAGCGCCGCGAGGGAGACGTAGGCGCGCACGTTGGCCTGCTCGTACAGCGTGGGCACGCGGGTGACGGTGCCCATCAGCTGGTCGCTGTAGACCTGCAGCGCGTGCGTGTGCTGGGTGACGGTGACCGGCGCGGGGGCGTAGAAGCGGTCTTCCTCGCGCGCGAACCACTCGTTGCCGGTCACCCCCGTGCGCCCCGCCGGCTGGCCGGTGAAGAGCGACGTCCACGCGGCGTAGGTGGTGGACGGGAGGATGCTGAGCACGCCCGGCACCGCGTAGGCGTGGCGGTAGACGCCGGGTTCGCCGGGGCGCGGCTTGCCCAGCAGGTGCGAGATGTTGCGCGCGCGGCCGGAGCGGATCACCGCCTCCATCGCGTCCGCCCCCACCCCGTCGAGCGCGAACACCAGCACCCGCGGCGCCCCCCGCGACGGGCGGATGCGCTCGCGCAGCACCTTCTCCGAGCCCTCGGCCAGGAGCTCCGACACCTCGTCGGTGGTGCGGCCGAACTTGAGGTACGCCGCCCCCGCGCCGACCGCCAGCGCCGCGACGACGAACGCAACCACTCGAACGCGTGTGGACATCCGGTGGACCGGCCGTGTGTCTGGGATGGTGTGCTACGCGGAACCCGGAGGATGAGAACGCAAGGAGGCTGCCGGGAGGGCGGACGGCGGCGTGTGGCCGGTTCCGGCGGATCGACTTCGAGGATGCGCCGGGCGCCGCTGGCCCTCTCCCTGGCGCCTGGCGGCGCCTGTCCCTCCCCCAAAACAACCTGGGGGAGGGACCTCGGCTCGCTTCGCTCGCGGCTACTTCGATCGCGGTCGGACGCTCGAAGCGCGCACCGTCACCGCGGCTGAGCGGAAGGGGGTGGTCGGCGAAGGGCGGACCTGGTGCGGACTCATCGGGCCGGGCGATGCACGCCATTGGCGCCGACGCGTGAGGGATGCGCGCCCGGAGGGCCGGGACGGCGCCGACACGGCTGTATCGTGGCGG
>DASQLJ010000423.1:0-20626 GCA_035630095.1 Longimicrobium sp. | reverse complement strand
ACCCGTCGCCCACCACGTGGTGCATGCACAGGAGAAGCACGTGCTCGTCGCGCTCCAGCCGCAGCAGGCGGGCGCGGAAGAGCGGCCCGGCCTCCAGGTCGAAGCCGGTGTTGGCGTCCATCGCGGCGCGGCGCTCCACCTCGGCGTCGCGCGCACCGGGCCCCAGCGCCGACAGGTCGTCCACCTCCAGCGGCACGCGCGCGAACGGGTGGATCACCTGCACCGCCCCGCCGTCGCGCTCGGCGAAGGTGGTGCGCAGCGACTCGTGGCGCTCGCGCAGGGCGTTCAGCGCGCGCTCCAGCGCGGGCACGTCCAGCGCGCCGCGCAGCCGCAGCGGGAACACCACGTTCCAGGTGGCCGCGCCGGGGTTCATCCGGTCGATCAGCCAGAGGCGCTGCTGCGCGAACGACAGCGGCGCGGTGCCGTCGGGCCGCTCGCGCGGGCGCAGCTCGGGGCCGGCGGCGGCGGCGCCCTGGCGGGCCATGCGCAGCCGCGCTTCGAGCAGCTTGCGCTTCTCGTCCGAGAGCGCGGAGAGGCGGCTGGCGACGTCGGTCATCTCACGCCTCCCCGGCGCCGGCGTTGAGGGCGCGCGCGTCCTCGTCGCTCATCCCCTCCACCTCGGCCAGGAGCGCGGCCAGCTCGGCCTCGTTCGCCTCGTCGATCCGCGCGGCCATGTCCTCCAGCCGCGGGTTGTCGAAGAGCGTGCGCAGCGGGAGCTCCACCCCCAGCGCCGCGCGGATGCGCGCGACGAGCTGCATGGCCAGCAGCGAGTGCCCGCCCAGCGCGAAGAAGGTGTCGCGCGCGCCCACCCGCTCGGTCTTCAGCACCTCGCGCCAGATGGCGGCCAGCGTGCGCTCGGTCTCGCCGCGCGGCTCCACGTGCTCGGCGGCCGCGACGTGCCCGTCCGGCTCGGGGAGCGCGACGCGGTCCACCTTGCCGTTCGCGGTCAGCGGGAGCGCGCCCATCGCCACCCAGCCGGCCGGCACCATCCACTCGGGGAGGCGCCGGGCGAGGTGGGCGCGCAGCACGTCCACATCCACCGCGTTTCCGGGAGATGGAACCACCCACGCCACCAGCTGCTGCCCGCCCGACGCGTCCGGCCGCGGCGCCACCACGGCGGCGGCGACGGAGGGATGCGCGCGCAGCACCTCCACGATCTCTCCCGGCTCAACGCGGAAGCCGCGCACCTTCACCTGGTCGTCCAGCCGGCCCAGGAACTCCAGCACGCCCTCCGGCGTCCACCGCGCCCGGTCGCCGGTGCGGTACAGCCGCGCGCCGGCCCGGCTCGAGAACGGGTCGGGGACGAAGCGCGCGGCGGTCAGCTCGTCCAGCCCCACGTAGCCGTGCGCCAGCGCGGGCCCGCCCACGCACAGCTCGCCCGCGGCGCCCACCGGCACCGGCCGCAGCTCCGCGTCGAGCACGCGGACCACGGTGCCCACCACGGGCGTGCCGATCGGGATGGTGGCCGCGTCCCCGGCGATCTCGCCGGCGGAGGTGACGGCGTGGCAGGCGGTGAAGACGGCGGCCTCGGCGGGGCCGTAGCCGTTGATCACGCGCGGGCACCCGGCGGCCAGCACGGCGCGGAACGCCTGCGCGTCCACCGCCTCGCCGCCCACGAGCACGTAGCGCAGCGTGCCGAAGGCCTCCGGGACCTGCCGCGCGAGCTGGTTGAACAGGCCGGTGGTGAGGACCATCGCCGTGACGGCGCGCTCGCGGAGCCCGGCCGCGAAGGCCGGCGGGTCCAGCACCGTCGCGCGGTCGAACACCACCAGCGCCGCGCCGGCCGCCAGGGCGCCCCACAGCTCGTACGCCATGGCGTCGAAGGACGCGCTGGTCACCTGCGCCACGCGGTCGCCGGGCCCGCACTTCCACCCCGGGTCCGCCGCCATCCGCAGCACCGCGCGGTGCGGCACCGAGATCCCCTTCGGCCGGCCGGTGCTGCCGGAGGTGTAGACGACGTAGGCCTCGGCTTCTCCGCCGGCGGCGGAGCCGGCAGCGGCGACGGACGGGGGGGTGTCGGCGGCCGTATCTCCACCTGCGGTGGACAGAAGGGACAGATCCTCGGAGGGACTGTCTTCGGTGCGCGCGGCGGGCAGCCCCCTCCCCCCGGCCCCCTCCCCGCGCTCCGCGGGGGAGGGGGGGAAGGGCGACGGGTGGGGGTTTGTGGACAAAAAGGACGTAGCCGCATCCGCTTCCCCGTCCACCGAGGGGTGGAGGACGGGGCCGGCGAAGGTGGCGAGGGCGGGCGGGACGTCGGTGTCCACCAGCAGCGCGGCGACGCCGGAATCATCCAGCATGTACGACAGGCGCTCGGCCGGGTACGCCAGGTCGAGGGGGACGTAGGCGGCGCCGGCACGGAGCGCGGCCAGCATCGCGGCGATGCGCCACGCGCTGGGCTCCATCGCCACCCCCACGCGGCTCCCCGGCCCCACGCCGGCGGCGGCGAGGCGCGCGGCGAGGCGGCGGGTGAGCGCGTCCAGCTCGGCGTAGCTCCAGCGCACGCGGCCGTCCTCCACCGCGGGCGCGGCGGGCGCGGCGGCGGCGTGGCGGAGGAACTCGCCGTGCAGCGTGGCGTCGCCGCCGATCTCCAGCGCCGGGCCGTTCGCCCAGCGCGCCAGCTCCGCCCGCTCCTCGGGCGCGACGATGGACAGCTCGCCCACGGCGCGGTCCGCGTCGTCCACCAGCGCTCCGAGCGCCGCCTGCACGCCGGCCAGGATGCGCCGCGCGGCCGCGCGGGTGAAGCGCGCGGGGTCGTACGACAGGCGGAGCTGGAAGGCGTCGCCGGCGGGGGCGCAGATCAGGCCGAGCGCATAGTTGCTGCGCTCGGGCGCGGGGAGCGGCTCGACCTCCAGCGCGAAGACGCCGTCGCCGTCGCCCACCTGCACGGGATAGTTCTCGAACACCAGGAGGCTCTCGAACAGCGGCGCCTCGCGCGGCACGTCGCTCCACCCGTGCACGTCCACCAGCCGCGCGTACTCGTACTGGCGCGTGTCCACCTGCGTGCGCTGGATGGCGCGCAGCCAATCGCCCACGGCCGCGCCCCCGTCCACCCCCACGCGCACGGGAACGGTGTTGATGAAGAGGCCCACGGTGCGCTCCACCCCCGCGATCTCCGGCGGCCGTCCGCTCACCGTGGCGCCGAAGACGACGTCGCCCTCGCCCGCGTGGCGGGCGAGGAGCAGCGCCCAGGCGCCCTGCACGAGCGTGTTGAAGGTGACCCCCTGCCCGCGGGCGAAGGCCTGCGCGCGCTCGACCAGCGCGGGGTCGGCGTCCACCGTCTCCTTGGCGCGCTCATCGCCGGCGGCGTGGGGGCCGCGGTCCAGCGGCAGCGGCGTGGCGCGGCGGAAGCCCCGCAGCGCGTCGCGCCAGAAGCGCTCGGCGGCCGGGGCGTCGCGGCCCATCAGCCACTGCACGTAGTCGCGGAAGCGGGGCGCGGGGGGTAGGCCGGCCGGCTCCCCCGTGCGCTCGGCCTGGTAGAGCGCCTCGAGCTCGGCGACCACCAGCGGCAGCGACCAGCCGTCGATCACCGCGTGGTGCATGGACAGCAGCAGCGCGTGCCGCCGCGCGTCCACCCGGGCGACGGTCATGCGCACCAGCGGCGGCCGCTTCAGGTCGTGCCCGCGGCGGAGGTCGGCGGCCATCAGCGCGTCGAAGCGGGCAGGCCAGCGGTCGCCGGCGTCGCTCCAGTCCACCCGCTCGCACGTGGGCTCGGCCTGGCGCAGGACGAACTGCAGCGGCTGCGGCACCCCCTCCCACGCGAACCCGGTGCGCAGCGCCCCGTGCCGCGCCACCACCCCGCGGAAGGCGCGCTCGAGCGCGTCCACGTCCAGCTCCCCCGTGAGCAGGATGGGGAACTGCTCCTGGTACGCCGCCCCTTCCGAGTACAGGGCGTGGAACAGGATCCCCTGCTGGAGGGGCGTGAGCGGGTAGATGTCCTCGACGTTCCTGCGGTCCATGCGTTTATCCGTTGCTCCCCAACCAAGGGTCGACCATCCGTTGAGTCCCAAATCAAGGGACGACTTTCGTGCGCTTCGTCGAGCCCGCGGGGGCCCTCCCCCCGCGCCTGAGGGCGCTCTCCCCCTCCCGCTTCGCAGGAGAGGGTGTCTGGGTCGGCGCGCTCCGATGCTTGTTCTCTCTTCCCGTTCCGGAAGAGGTTGATCGGGAAAACCCTTCGCGCCTCGCGACTCCCGCCGTTCCGTTCCCCCCCTCCCCCGCGGAGCGCGGGGAGGGGGCCGGGGGGAGGGGGCCGCTTCCGCATGCGCAGACCCTCGTTCCCCCACCCCGACGCCGTTGCTGTTCCATGCCCCCCCGCCCCCGCGAAGCGTGGGGAGGGGGTCGGGGGGAGGGGCCCCGCCGCCGCATGCGCAGACCCTCGTTTCCCCACCCCGATGCCTCCTGTCTCCCCCTCCCCCAGCCTGTTTCGAGGGAGGGGAGAGGACCCTACCCGATCTGCGACAGCAGCGCGTCGAGCCCGCCCTGGTCCAGCCCGGCGAGGTCGAAGTCGCTCGGCGTGAAGCCGCCGGCGTGCGGGTCGCGGCAATGCGCGACCAGCGCGCGCAGCTCGTCGGCGAAGGCGGCGGCGAGGCGCTCCACCGTCTCCGCGTGGTGCACGCTGCGGCCGTACGTCCAGGTGGCGAAGAGGCGGCCGCCGCTCACCGCCGCGTCCACCGCCAGCAGGTGGGTGCGCTCGCCCAGCGGCCCGCGCGCGGGGCCCACGTCCGCGTCGGCGCCGGCGAAGAGGCCGCCCTCGCCCGATCCCCCGAAGTCCATCCGCCCCAGGTAGTTGAAGCTCACCTGCGGCCGCGGGAGCGCCGCCAGCGCGTGCGGGATCTCGGGGTCGTGCGAGAGCCAGCGCAGCAGCCCGTAGCCGATCCCCTTCTCGGGCACCGCGCGGAGCTGCTCCTTCACCGCCTTCAGGTCCTCGCCCGGCGCGCCGTCGTCCGTCAGCTCCACCCGCACGGGGTAGATGGCGGTGAACCAGCCGGCCGTGCGCGACAGGTCGACCCCGTTGAACAGCGCCTCGCGGCCGTGGGCTTCGAGGTCGACCAGCAGCGCGGCCTCCCCCGTCCACCCGCGGAAGGCGCGGGCGAGCGCGGCCAGCAGCACGTCGTTGACCTGCGTGCCGTAGACGGGGGGCACGTCCTGCAGCAGCGCCCGCGTGGTCTCCTCGTCCAGCTCCACGAAGAGGCGCCCGGCGTCGCCCTCGGCGTTGGGCCCGCCGCCGTCCACCGGGAGTGGGGACGCGCCGCCCTGCCGCAGCCAGAACGGCGCCTGCCGCCGCAGCTCGCCGCTGTCGGCGTACTCGGCCAGGCGCGCCGCCCACTCGCGGAACGAGGTGGTCTTCGCCGGCAGGCCGATCGCCTCGCCGCGCGCGGCCTGGCGGTACGCGGTCTCCACGTCCTGCGCGACGAAGCTCCACGACACCGCGTCCATCACCAGGTGGTGCGCCACGATCAGCAGCCGCTGCGGCGCGTCCCCGCCGAGGTCGAAGAGCGCGAAGCGGATCAGCGGCCCGCCGGCCAGGTCGAGCGAACGCTGCAGCTCGGCCGCGCGCGCCGTGAACGCCGCCTCGCGCCCGTCCGCCGCCACGGCGGAGAGGTCGACCGCCTCCAGCGCCGCGTCGTCCGAGGGCGCGGCGTTCACCTGCGCCCAGCCGTCCGCGCCGCGCGCGTAGCGCAGCCGCAGCGCGTCGTGGTGGGCGACCACGGCCGCGCAAGCGCCCGCCAGCGCGTCCGCGTCGATCCGCTCGCCAGCCTCGAAGAGGAGGGTGAGGTTGAAGTGGTGCGGGTCCGGCAGCGCCTGCCCCAGGAACCAGCGCTGCACGGGGGTCAGTGGCACGGGGCCGGTCACCGCCCCCTGCTCGGCCACCGGCGCGGCGGCCTGGCCGGCCATCGCCGCCAGCTCGGCCACCGTCTGGTACATGAACACGTGGCGCGGCTGCACGCGCAGCCCGGCCTCGTTGGCGCGCGCAACTATCTGGATGGAGACGATGGAGTCGCCGCCCAGCGCGAAGAAGTTGTCGTGCACGCCCACGCGCTCCACGCGCAGCACCTCGCTCCAGATGCGCGCCAGGGTGGCCTCGGCCTCGCCGCGCGGCGCCACGTAGCCGCCGCCCGCCTCCACGCGGCGGCCCTCGGGCGAGGGAAGGCGGCGCCGGTCCACCTTGCCGCTGGGCATCAGCGGCAGCGCGTCCAGCGTGACGAAAACGGAGGGGGCCATGTAGTCGGGGAGCCGCTCCTTCATCCACGCGCGCAGCTCGGCGGCGTTGGGCGCGGCGCCGTCCTTCAGCACCAGGTAGCCCACCAGCTTGCGGTCGGCGCCGTCCTCGCGCGCGGCCACGGCGGCGTCGCGGAGCGCCGGGTGCCGGCGCAGCACGCTCTCCACCTCGCCCAGCTCGATGCGGTAGCCGCGCACCTTCACCTGGTCGTCCACGCGGCCGATGAACTCGATCACGCCGTCGGGGGTCCAGCGCACGCGGTCGCCGGTGCGGTACATCGTGGCCCCGGGGACGAACGGGTCGGCCACGAAGCGCTCGGCGGTCAGCGCCGGCCGGTCCAGGTAGCCCGCCGCCACCCCGTCGCCGCCCGCGCACAGCTCGCCGGGCACCCCGACCCCGGCGAGGGTGCCGCCGGGCGCGAGGACGTAGACCCGCGCGTTGTCCACGGGACGGCCGATCGGCACCGACGCCGCGTCGTCGGCCAGGTGGGTCACCCGGTGGCAGGTGGTGAAGAGCGACGCCTCGGTGGGCCCGTACATGTGCAGCAGCGCGGCGGGCGGCGTTCCGCGCAGGCAGAGGCGCATCGCGTCGGGATCGGCCTTCTCGCCGCCCACCAGCACGGCGCGCAGCGAGCCCAGCGCGTCGGGCGCCTCGCGCACCAGCTGGTTGAAGAGCTGCGTGGTGATGAACGCGACCCCGATCCGCTTCTCGCGCACCGTGCGGGCGTAGCCGGCGGGGGAGAGGAGGACGTCGCGGGGGATGCCCACCAGGGTCGCGCCGTTCAGCAGCGCGCCCCAGATCTCGCCGAACGAGGCGTCGAAGGCCAGCGTGTTCTGCTGCGCCACCCGCTCGCCCGCGCAGAGCGGCGCGTACGCCACCCCCGCCACCGTGCGCACCATCCCGCGGTGGTGCACCCGCACCCCCTTGGGCGTCCCCGTCGACCCCGAGGTGTAGAAGATGGTGGCCACCGACCCGGGCCCCGCGGGCGAGGTGAAGGGCTCGGCGGAGTGCCGCGCGATCGTCTCCCACGCCTCGTCGAGACCCACCACGGCCACGCTCCCCCCCTCGCCCAGCCATTCCAGCCGGCCGCCCCCGGCCAGGATCACGCGGGCGCGGGTGTCCTGCACCATGAAGGCGAGGCGCTCGGCCGGGTAGGCGGGCTCCAGCGGCACCGCCGCCGCGCCGGCCTTGGCGATGGCCAGGAGGGCGGCCACCGTCCGCGCCGAGCTCTCGGTGGCCACCCCCACGCAGTCGCCCGCGCCCACGCCCAGCGAGGCGAGGTGCCGGGCGATGCGGTTGGAGCGCTCGTCCAGCTCGCGGTAGGTGAGGGTGGCGTCCTCGAACTCCACCGCGACCGCGCCGGGGGTGGCCGCCGCCTGCCGCGCGAAGAGCGAGGCCAGCGATTCGCCGCGCGGGTAGGGGCGTTCGTTGGTCCCCCAGGCGAGCAGCGTGCGGCGCTCCTCCTCCGTCGTCATCTCCAGCCGCGAGACGGGGACGTCGGGGTGGGCGCACCCCTCCTCCAGCAGCGCGCCCAGGTGCGCGACCATGCGCACGATGGTGGCGTGGTCGAACAGGTCGGTGGCGTACTCCACCATCCCGGGCATCCGCCCCTCGGACTCGAGCGTGGCGACGCTCAGGTCGAACTTGCTGGCGCCGGTGTCCACCAGCACCGCCTCGGCCTCCTGGTACAGCGACCGGGTGTTCAGCACCCCGGTGAGCCCCTGGTCGTCGTCCAGGTGGTGGCTCTCCACGAAGGTGTGGTGGAAGTACATCACCTGGAACACCGGGTTGCGCCCCGCGTCGCGCAGCACCTTCAGCGCGTCCACCACCATGTCGAAGGGGAGCTCCTGGTGGGCGTCGGCGTCCAGGATGGCGGTGCGGACCCGGCGCACCACCTCGCGGAAGGTGGGGTCGCCGTCCAGCCGGGTGCGGATGGCGCCCGAGTTGACGAAATACCCCACCAGCGGCTCCAGCTCGGCCCGGTTGCGGTTGCCCAGGAGGGTGCCCACCACCAGGTCGTCCTGCCCGCTGTAGCGCTGCAGCAGCAGGTTGAAGCCGGCCATGAACACCATGTTCACCGTGGCGCCCTCCTGGCGCCCCAGCGCCCGCAGCCGCCCGGTGAGCCCGCCGGGGTACACGAAGCGGTGCATGGTGCCGCGGTTGGTGGACACCGGCGGGCGCGGGCGGTCGTAGGGGAGCTCCAGCGCGGTGGGGGCGCCGCCCAGGTGCCCCTTCCAGTAGTCCACCAGCTTCTGCAGCGTGGGCCCGCTCAGGTGCCCGCGCTGCCAGACGGAGTAGTCGGCGTACTGGATCTCGGGGTCGCGCAGCGGAGACGGCTCGCCGCGGGCGTAGGCGGCGTAGATCTCCTCCATCTCGCGCGTCACGATCGGCATCGCCCAGCCGTCGGTGACGATGTGGTGGATGTTGAAGACGAGCAGGAAGTCGTCGTCGCTCACGCGGAAGAGGGCGGCGCGGAAGAGCGGCCCGGCCTGCAGGTCGAAGGGCATCGCGCCCACCTCGCTGGCCTTGCGGCGCACGGCCACGTCGGGGGCGGGCTCGCCGTTGGGGCCGCGCATCTCCACCACGGGGATGAAGATGGCGTACGGCGGCTGCACGACCTGCATCGGCTTGCCGTCCACCAGCCGGAAGGCGGTGCGGATCGACTCGTGCCGGCGCACCACCTCGGTGAGGGCGCGCTCCAGCGTGGGCACGTGCACCCGCGCCGAGATCAGGCTGGCGCCGGGGATGTTGTAGTACGAGCTCCCGGGCTGCAGCTGGTCGAGGAACCAGAGCTGCTCCTGCTGGTAGCTCATCGGGTACGCGGGCCCCGGGAGGCCGCTCCTGCCGATGGGCTCGTGCAGCGCGCGCCCCTTCGCCTCGCCGCGCAGCCGCTTCTCCAGCAGCAGGCGCTTGGCCTCGGCCAGCCTGTCCCGCGGTTCCGTCGCCGTATCGCTCATGGTCTCGTCAATCGTTTCAGGTCGAAGTACCCGCTCGTCCCGTCGGTCCCGCCCGGCCCCCCATCCCCGCCCTGCCCTTCCCCCCTCCCCCGCGGAGCGCGGGGAGGGGCCGGGGGAGGGGGAGCCCGCCGCCTGGCGCCACCGCCAGCCCCCGCCACGAGCGCCGTCCCGCCCGCCCTTGCCTGCCCCCCCTCCCCCGCGAAGCGTGGGGAGGGGGTCGGGGGGAGGGGCCCCGCCACCGCATGCGCCACCGCCAGGCCCTCAGACGCTGCTCAGGATCTCGTCCTCGCTCATCGCGTCGATCTCGGCCATGATGGCGGCCTCGACCAGGCCGGCGTAGCGCGCGATGGTGGGCGCCTCGAACACGCTCTTCAGCGGCAGCTCCAGCCCGAAGCGGTCGCGCACCCGCGACACGATCTGGGTGGCCAGCAGCGAGTGCCCGCCCAGGCCGAAGAAGTCGTCGTGCACCCCGATGCGCTCGATCCCCAGCAGCTCCTGCCACATCTCGGCGATCGCGTGCTCCGACCCGGTGGAGGGCGCGTGGTACTCGGTCTCCAGCTCGGGGCGCGCGTGCATCGCGGCGGCGCCCGCGGCGGCCGGGCGGCCGCGTCCCGCCATCCGCGCGGCAAGGTCGCCGGTGGAGAGGAGGAGGTGCGGCTCGTCGGCCAGCGACAGCGCGTGGTCGAACGCGGCGGCGGCCTCGCCCGGCGCCATCCCGTAGCCGTCCGCTTCTCCCGCGTCGTACCAGCGGTCCCACCCCAGCGCCGTCCAGCGCGCGCCCTCGGCGTGCCGCGCATGGGCGAAGGCGTCCACGTACGACTGCGCCGCCGCGATCCGCGCCCGTCCCACGCCCCCCAGCACGGGGGTGAGCGACGACTCCACCAGCACGCGTCCCACGCCGTGCGCCCGCGCCGCCGCGGCGACGAACTCCAGCTCCTGCCGCAGCAGGGCGAAACGGCTGCTCCACTCCGCGTTCGACACCTCGTCCAGCGCCTCGAAGCCGCCCAGCGGGTCCAGCGCGGGCGAGGCGACCACCACGTCCACGCGCCCGAAGCGCCGCGCGGCGGCGGCGAAGGCGTCGTCCACCTGCCGCGCGTTGAAGAGGGGCACGCGCAGCGTCAGCACCTCGGCGCCGGCGGCCTCCAGCTCGCGCGCGGTCTCCACCATCCGCCGCACCGGGTCGTCGGCCGGGCTCACCGCCATCAGGTGGTCCCACGCCAGCCGGTCCGACATCCGCTCGTCGGCCAGCACCAGCCGCGCGCCGCGGGTGGCCACGTGCCGCGCCAGCAGCTCGCTGCGCCCTTCCACCCCGCCCGCGAAGAGCCACACCGCGCCGGGCTCCACCCCGCCGTCCCCCGCCGGCTCCACGCGGTCGAAGCCGCGGACCCAGCGGCGCCCGCGGCGTACAGCTACAGCGCTGTCCTTTTTGTCCGACAGCGCTTCCGCGGCGACCGCGCGCGCGGCCTCGCGGTCGCCGGGAACCACGTCCACGGCGATGCAGGCGAGGCCCGGGTGCTCCTCCGGCGCGACGGCGGCGGCGCCGAGCACCGTCGCGGCGGCGGCGTCCACCGCCTCGCCGCCGGTCACCACCCGCGCGCCGCAGGTGACCACGACCAGCCGCGCCTCCGCCCCGCGTCGCCCCAGCTCCGCCGCCAACTGCGCGACGGAGACGAACGCCTCGCCCGCGGAGGCGACGTGGACGGCGTGCAGGGGGGATTCGCCGCCGGCCGCGGCGACCAGCGCCGCCAGGTCCTCGCGGGACGCGGGGCGCACCGTCGCCTCGTCGCCGACGTGGGCGAAGTGCTCGCCGCGGCTCACCAGCGTCACCGCGCGGCCGTGCGAGCGGAGCGCCGCGGCCACGTCGTGGCCCTGCACGCCGCCGTCGTGGAACACCAGCCAGCGCGCGCCGTCGTCCGCCGCGAGGCGGGCGGCGGGGGTGCGCTTCCAGGTGGGGAGGTACAGCCACTCCGCCGGGTTCGCGCGCTTCCCCGTCTGGATCGAAGGGCTCGGCTCGCCCGGCGCGGGGGGATCGATCCAGAAGCGCTGGCGCTCCCACGGGTACGTGGGCAGGGGGACGCGGCGGAGCGATTCGCCGTGGTGGAACGCGGCCCAGTCGGGCGTGACGCCGGCCAGCCAGAGGCGGCCGAGCGCCCCCAGCGCGAACGCGGTGTCGCCCGTGCGGTCGTAGGGGTAGCGGACGGTGGGGATCACGGGGACGCCTGCGGAATCCGGCCGCTGGCGCACGAAGGTGGACAGCGTCTGCCCGGGCCCCATCTCCAGCAGCACGCGGCCGGCGTCCTGCAGCAGCGCCGCCACGCCGCGCTCGAACTGCACCGGCTCGCGGATGTGCCGCGCCCAGTACGCGGGATCGGTCGCCTGCGCCGCCGTGATCCACGTCCCCGTCACGTTGCTGACGAAGGGGATGGAGGGCGCGGCGAGCCGCATCCGCCCCACCATCTCCCCGACCGGCCCCACCAGCGCGTCCATCTGCGGCGAGTGGAAGGCGTGCGTGGCGGCGAGCGGCCGCGCGGCGTGCCCCGCGTCCGCCAGCTTCGCGCGGACGGCTTCCACCGCCTCCGGCGTCCCCGCGACCACGCACAGCTCCGGCGCGTTCAGCGTGGCCACCGCCGCGCCGTCCACCAGGAACCCCCGCGCCGCGTCGGCGGAGAGGGGGACGGCGAGCATCGCCCCGGCGGGGAGCGCCTCGATCATCCGCCCGCGCGCCGTCACCAGCGCCAGCGCGTCCTCCAGCGTGAACACGCCGGCGACCACCGCGGCCGCGTACTCGCCCAGCGAGTGGCCGATCACCGCGGCGGGCACGATCCCCCAGCTCATCCACAGCTTCGCCAGGGCGTATTCGATGACGAAGACGGCGGGCTGGGCCAGCTCGGTGCGGTTCAGCGCCTCGGCCGCGGGGTCGGCCGCGCCCTGCGCCAGCATGCGGCGCAGGTCGATCCCCGCGCCCGGCACGGCCTCTTCCGGCGCGTCGCCCGGGTAGAGCGCGGCGAGGAGGTCCAGGCCGAATCGCGCGCGCAGCAGCCCGGCGCAGCGGTCCACCTCGGCGCGGAAGACGGGCTCGCCCTCGTACAGCCCGCGCGCCATCTGCGGGTACTGGTCGCCCACGCCGGGGAAGATGAAGGCCACCGAGCGCAGCGCCTCGCCGGTCGCCCCGGACGAGACGCGGTCGGGCTGCGCGCCCTCCAGCAGCGCCGCCGCGTCCTCGCCGTCGCGCACGGCCAGGACGCGCCGGTGCGCCATCTCGCGCCGGCCGGCCTGGAGCGTGTGCGCCACGTCGGCCAGGGGGAGACCGGGATGCGCGCGCAGGTGCCCGGCGAGCCGCGCGGCCGCCGCGTCCAGCGCGGTGGGCGTCCTGGCGGAGAGGGTGAGCAGGTGCCAGGGGCGGCGGGCGGCGGACGGCCGCGGCTCGGGCGCCTCTTCCAGCACCACGTGCGCGTTGGTCCCCCCGATGCCGAACGAGCTCACGCCGGCGCGGCGCGGCGCCCCGTCGCGTTCCCACGCCTCGGCCTCGCCGCTCACGTAGAAGGGCGAGCGGTGGAAGGGGATGCGCGGGTTCGGCGCGCGGAAGTGGGCCGTGGGCGGGACGACGCGGCTCTCCAGCGCCAGCACGGTCTTGATGAAGCCGGCCACCCCCGCGGCCGCGTCGGCGTGCCCGATGTTGCTCTTGATGCTCCCGACGGCGGTGCGGCGCGTCCCCTCCACCCCCGCGAACGCCTCGGAGAGCGCGGCGATCTCGATCGGGTCGCCCATCTCGGTGCCGCTGCCGTGGCCCTCCACGTAGCGGATGGTGGCGGGGTCGACCCCGGCCACCGCCAGCGCCTCGCCGATCACCGCGGCCTGCCCCTCCACCGAGGGCGCGGTGAACGCCACCTTCAGCGCGCCGTCGTTGTTCACCGCGCTGCCGCGGATCACCGCGCGGACGGTGTCGCCGTCGCGCCGCGCGTCGTCCAGCCGCTTGAGCACCACCACCCCCGCGCCGCTGCCGCCCGCGGTGCCCGTGGCGCCCGCGTCGAAGGCGCGGCAGCTCCCGTCGGCGCTCATGATGCCGGCGGGCTCCCAGTGGTAGCCGGTGCGGTGGGGCACGTTCACCGAAGCGCCGCCGGCCAGCGCCACGTCGCACTCGCGCGAGAGCAGCGCCTGCACCGCCAGGTGCACGGCGACCAGGGAGGTGGAGCATCCCGTCTGCACCCCCACCGCCGGGCCGCGCAGGTCCAGCTTGTACGCGGTGCGGGTGGGGAGGAAGTCCTTGTTGCTGCCGATGACGATGGCGAACAGCCCCAGCGCCTCCACCAGCTCGGGGCGCGTCAGCACGTTGCCGCGCGCGTAGGTGGGCTCGCCGGCGCCCGCGTACACGCCCACGGCGCCGCCGGCCCGGGCGGGGTCGACGCCGGCGTTCTCCAGCGCCTCCCACGCGCACTCCAGGAAGAGGCGGTGCGCCGGCTCCAGCACCTCCACCTCGCGCGGCGAATAGCCGAAGAACGCCGCGTCGAAGCGATCCACCTCGCGCAGCACCCCCAGCCGCTTCACGAACGAAGCGTCGGAGAGCCACGCGTCGGGGGTGCCCGCCGCGCGCAGCTCGTCGTCGCTGAAGGTGGTGATCCCCTCGCGCCCCTCGGCGATCATCGCCCAGAGCTCGGCCAGCGTGTCGGCTCCCGGAAACCGCCCGGCCATCCCGACCACGGCGATCTCCGTCCCGAACCCGGCTTCGGTGTCGGCGTCGCTGCGTTCCACGTTCTCCATGCTCTCCATCTCGCTCACCGGGTCCATCTATGGGTTCAAGTCGTATCGATTCGTACGCTCCGGCGGCCCCGTGGGCCCCCGCCGCATGCGCCGCCCTCCCTCCATCCCACCGCCGTTCCTCCATCTCCCTCCCCGCTCGGACGGCTGGAACGGGGCAGCCGAGGTCGAAGCCGGCCGCGCCCCCTACCGCCGCCGCGCGAACGCCGCCCGGCGCGCGGCGCCGCGGTCCTCGCCGCGCCTGGCGCCTTCGGCCGGCACGTCGCCCGCGCCCGGCGACGCGGCCGACGCGGCGGCGTCCGGCTGCGCGGGCGCGCCGATCTGCGCGGCGAGCGTGCGCACGGTGGGGTGGCGGAACAGGTCCACCAGCGCCACCTCGCGCCCCAGCGCGTCCTCCAGCCGCTCCTGCAGCCGCGCCAGCAGCAGCGAGTTGCCGCCGATCTCGAAGAAGCTTTCGTTCACCCCCACGCGCTCCACCCCCAGCACCTCGGCCCACGCGCCGGCCACCGCGCGCTCCAGCGCGCTCTGCTCCCCGCCGGCCGGCGCGGCCGGGGCGGCGGCCGCCTCGGGGAGCGGAAGGCGCGCGCGGTCGAGCTTGCCGTTGGGGGTGAGCGGCAGCGCCGCCATGCGCACGAAGGCGGCGGGGAGCATGGCCGCGGGAAGCCGCGGCTCCAGGGCGGCGCGCAGCGCGGCGGGCTCGGGGTGGTGCCCGGGCCGCGGGACCACGTAGGCCACCAGCCGCCGCGCCGCGCCGTCGCCGTGCGCCACCACCGCCGCGTCGGCCACGGCGGCCTCGGCGCGCAGCAGCGCGGCCACCTCGCCGGGCTCCACCCGCACCCCGCGCACCTTCACCTGGTCGTCCACCCGGCCCACGAAGCGCAGCCGCCCGTCGCTCGTCCAGCGCACCCGGTCGCCGGTGCGGTACAGCCGCCCCCCCGCCTCGCCGCCGAACGGGTCGGGGACGAACGCCGCGGCCGTGGCGGCGGGGTCGCGCCGGTAGCCGCGCGCCAGCCCCGGGCTCGCCACGTACAGCTCGCCCGGCGCGCCCACCGCCACCGGGCGCATCGCCTCGTCCAGCACGTACAGCCGCACGTTGTCGAACGGCGCGCCCAGCGTGGGCTCGGCGTCGCCCGGGACGAACGGCCCCTCGCTGGCGCACACGGTGACCTCGGTGGGGCCGTAGCCGTTGTGCAGCCGGCCGCCCCCCATCCACCGCTCGGCCACCGCCAGCGGCAGCGCCTCGCCCGCGGAAAGGAGCAGCCGCAGGTCGGGGAGCGCGGCGTCGGGGAGCACCGCCAGCAGCGACGGCGGGAGGGTGACGTGGGTGATGCGCTCGCGGGCGAGCAGCGCCAGCAGCGGCGCGCCGGCCAGCAGCTCGTCGCGCGCGGCCAGCACCACCGTGGCGCCCGCGGCGAGCGACGGGAACATCTCGGCCACCGCCGCGTCGAAGCCCAGCGACGCGAACTGGAGCATCCGCGACTCCGGCCCGATGCCGTGGCGCCGCCCGAAGCCCGCCACCAGGTTGGGGATCCCGCGGTGCGTCACCAGCACCCCCTTGGGCCGCCCGGTGGAGCCCGAGGTGTAGATCACGTACGCCACCATGTCGGGGTCCACCGCCACGCCCGGGTCGTGCGAGGGCTCCCGCGCCAGGGCGTCGGCCTCCCCCTCCAGGTCCACCAGCTCGATCCCCTCCAGCGGAACCCCGGCCGCGGCCCCGGCGCTGGCCGCCACCGCCACGCGCACCCCGGCGTTGCCCAGGATGTGCCGCAGCCGCTGGGCGGGGTGCGCGGGGTCCAGCGGCACGAAGGCGCCGCCGGCCTTCAGCACCGCCAGGATCGCCACGGCCGGCCCGGTCCCCGGCCCGGCCACCACGCCCACCAGCGACTCCGGGCCCACGCCGCGGGCGCGCAGGGCGTGCGCCAGCCGGTTGGCCGCGGCGTCGAGCTCGGCGTAGGTGGTCTCGCGGCCGGCGTGGCGGAGCGCCGGCGCGCCCGGCGTGCGCGCCGCCTGCGCGGCCACCAGGCGGTGGATCGGGCCCGCGGGGTGAGGGCGCGCGGTGCGGGTCCACTCGCCCAGCACGCGCGCGGTCTCGTCGGCGTCCACCGCCGCGAAGAGCGCCGACATCGGCGCGTCGGGCGCGGCGCCGGCGGCGGCCAGGAGCGCCGCGAAGCGGGCCCCGTGGCGCGCGATGGTCTCGGCGTCGAAGAGGTCGGCGGCGTACTCCATCGAGCAGCGCAGCCCGTCGGGGGTGCGCGCCACGCCGGCGGTCAGGTCCATCCGCGCCGCGCCCGCGTCGCCGCCCTCGCCGGGCTCCATCGCCACCCCCGCGGCCGGGGGCGGCGGCGGGGGCTCGTCGCGCACGCCGAACGACACGGGCGTCACCGGGTGCCGGCCCAGCACCCGCTCGGCGCCCACGGCCTCGGTCACCTGGTCGAAGGGGAGGTCCTGGTGGGCGTAGGCCTCCAGCGTGACCGCGCGCACGCGCGCCAGCAGCCCGCGGAAGCTGGGGTCGCCGCCCACGTCCACGCGCAGCGCCAGCGGGTTCGCGAAGAAGCCGATCATCGCCTCCAGCTCGGCGCGGGGGCGCCCGGCCACCACGGTGCCCACCACCAGGTCGCGCTCGCCGCTCCAGCGGTGCAGCGCCATGCAGAACACGGCCAGCAGCGCCATGAACGGCGTGGCCCCCGCCTCGCGCCCCACCGCCTCCACCCGCTCGCCCACCTCGCGGGCCACCACGAACTCGTGGTGCGCGCCGCGCAGCGCGGCCCCGCCGGGGCGCGGGCGGTCGAAGGGAAGCTCCAGCGGCGGCGCGCCGGCCAGGCGGGCGCGCCAGAACGCCGCCTGCAGCCGCATCGCCTCGCTCCCCCGCCACCCGCGCTGCCACGCGGCGAAGTCGGCGTACTGCACCGGCAGCTCGGGGAGCGGGGTGGGCTCGCCCCGGGCGAAGGCGGCGTACAGCGCCGCCAGCTCGGCGTGGAAGCGCTCCATGCTCCACCCGTCGCTCACCACGTGGTGCATGTCCACCAGCAGGCAGTGCGCGTCGGGCGCCGTGCGCACCAGGTGCAGGCGCAGCAGCGGCCCGCGCTCCAGGTCGAACGGCAGGCGCGCGCGCTCGTCCATCATCCGCGCCAGCGCCTCCGCGGCGTCGGCGCGGGGCGCGAGGTCGGTCACCGGCAGCTCGAGGGCGCCGGCGGGGCGGATCACCTGCACCGGGCCCCCGTCGCCGCGCGCGAACACGGTGCGCAGCGGCTCGTGGCGGCGGACGATCTCGGCGAGCGCGCGGCGCAGCGCGTCCACGTCCAGCGCGCCGCGCAGCCACAGCGACATCGGCATGTTGAACGCGGTGCTCGCGGGCGCGAGCCGCTGCACCAGCCAGAGCCGCTCCTGCGCCGCCGACAGCGGCAGCGGCCGGTCGCGGGGCTGGGGGACGATCGGGTCGTCGGGGACGCCGCCGGCGCGCGCGCGCCCTTCGTCCACCCGCGCGGCCAGCGCCTCCAGCGTGGGCGCGTCGAACAGCTCGCGCAGCGGCGTCTCCACCCCCAGCGCGGCGCGGATGCGCGAGACCACGCGCGTGGCCAGCAGCGAGTGCCCGCCCAGCGCGAAGAAGCCGTCGTGGCGGCCCACCCCGGCCACGCCCAGCACCTCGCCCCAGATGCCGGCCAGCACCTGCTCGGTGGGCGTGCGCGGCGCCTCGCCCGCGGCCTCCGGGGGGGCGCCGGGGTCGGGGAGCGCGCGGCGGTCGAGCTTGCCGCCCGGGGTGCGCGGGAGCTCGGCCAGCGCCACGTAGCGCGTGGGCACGGCCGCGTCGGGAAGGTGGGCGCGCAGCAGGGCGAGCAGCTCGGCCGCGGGGGGCGCGCCGCCCGCCACGTACGCGACCAGGGCGCCGCCGCGCACCGCCACCGCGGCCTCGCGCACGCCGGGGAGCGCGGCCAGCGCGGCCTCCACCTCGCCGGGCTCCACGCGCACCCCGCGCACCTTCACCTGCTCGTCCGCGCGCCCCAGGTATTCCAGCGCGCCGCCGGCCCGCCGCCGCACCCGGTCGCCGGTGCGGTACATGCGGGCGCCGGCGCGCCCCGGGAACGGCTCGGGGAGCCAGCGCTCGGCCGTGAGCCCCGGTCGGCCGTGGTAGCCGCGGCCCAGCCCCTCGCCCGCCAGCCACAGCTCGCCCGCGGCCCCGGGGAGGGCGGGGTGCAGCCGCGCGTCCAGCACGTACGCGCGCAGGTTGGCGATGGGGTGGCCCAGCGGCACCGTCCCCTCCTCCCCCGCGAAGCGGTGCGCGGTCGCGTCGATGCACGCCTCGGCGGGGCCGTACAGGTTGACCACCTCCACGCCGGGGAGGGCGGCGGCCGCGCGCCGCGCCAGCTCGCCCGGGAGCGCCTCGCCCCCGGCGAAGAGGCGGCGCAGCGTGCGCGCCCGGGCGAACGCCGGCTCGTCCAGCAGCGCGCGCAGCAGCGTGGGCACCACCTGCAGCACCGTGATCCCCCGCCCCGCCGTCTCGCCCGCCAGCGCGGCGGGGTCGCGGTGCGCGTCGGGGCCGGCCATCACCAGCGTGGCGCCGGCCAGCAGCGGCGCCCAGAACTCCCAGACGGACGCGTCGAACGACACCGGCGTCTTCTGCAGCACGCGGTCGCCCGCGTCCAGCGGAAACGCCTCCCGCATCCACGCCATGTGGTTCGCCAGCGCGCGGTGGGGGATCGCCGCGCCCTTCGGCCGCCCCGTGCTCCCCGAGGTGTAGACCAGGTACGCCAGCTCGTCGCCGTCCACCTCCGCCGACGCGGACGGCGGCGCGGCGGGCGGCGCGCCCGCGTCCCCTTCGTCCACCAGGAGGACCGCCGCGCCCGTCGCGGGAAGCGCCGCCGCCAGCGCCCGCGTGGTGAGCACCACCGCGGCGCCCGAGTCCTCCAGCATCCAGCGCACGCGGGCGTCGGGGTAGGTGGGGTCGATGGGCACGCAGGCGGCGCCGGCCTTCAGCACCCCCAGCAGCGCGGCGGGGAGCGCGGCCGAGCGCGGCAGGAAGACGGCCGCCAGCGTGCCCCGCCCCGCCCCGCGCGCCCGCAGCTCCGCCGCGAGCCGGTCGGCGCGCGCGTTCAGCTCGGCCAGCGTCCAGGCGGCGTCTGCGGCCTCCACGGCCGCGGCGTGCGGGGTGCGCGCGGCCCGGGCTTCCACGGCGCGGTGCACGGGGATGAAGGGCCACGCGCGCTCGGCCCCGGCCGCGGCCGCGAGCAGGGCGGCGCGCTCCCCCGGGCCCAGCAGCTCCACCCGCGACAGGCGGCGCCCGGGATCGGCGGCGGCGCCCTCCAGCAGGCGCCGGTAGCGCTCCACCAGGCGCGCCACGGTGCCGCGGTCGAAGAGGTCGGCCGCGTACTCGGCGGTGCCCTCGATCCCCCCGTCGGCCGTCTCCTCCAGCGTCACCGACAGGTCGAACCGGGCCGCGCCGCGCACCTCGTCGTCCCACGCCGAGGCGATGCCGGGAAGGCGCAGGGTGCCGGTCTCCTGGTTCTGCAGCGAGAACATCACCTGGAACACCGGCGCGTGGCCCGGGCTGCGCTCCACGCGCAGCAGCTGGACGAGCCGCTCGAAGGGGAGCTCCTGGTGCGCGAAGGCGCCCAGCGTGCTCTCGCGCACCCGCCCCAGCAGCGCGCGGAAGGCGGGGTCGTCCGCGAGGCCGGCGCGCAGCGCCAGCGTGTTCACGAACATCCCCACGATCGTCTCGGTCTCGGCGCGGCCGCGGCCGGCGACCGGCGTGCCCACCACCACGTCGTCCTGCCCCGAGAGCCGCCCCAGCAGCGCCTGGAAGCCCGCCAGCAGCGACATGAACAGCGTGGCCCCCTCCGTCGCCGCCACCGCCTTCAGCCGGCGCACCAGCTCCGCGGGGAGGTGGACGGGAAGCACGTCGCCGCGGTGGCTCTGGCGCGGCGGGCGCGGCCGGTCGGTGGGCAGCTCCAGCAGCGGCGGTGCATCGGCGAGCCGGGTGCGCCACCAATCCGCCTGTGCGATTAGCCGGTCGCCCGAAAGGTGCGCCCGCTGCCACGCGCAGAAGTCGCCGTACTGCAGCTCCACCGGGGGGAGCCGCGGCTCGCGCCCCGCCGCGAACGCATCGTACGCGGCCGACGCCTCGCGGAAGACGATCCCCAGCGACCAGCCGTCGGCGTGCGCGTGGTGGATGGTCAGCGCCAGCACGTGCTCGTCGCCGCCGGCGCGCACCAGCACGGCGCGCATGGCGGGGCCGTTCGCCAGGTCGATGGGGGCCCACGCCGCCTCGTCCAGCACCCGGCGGGCGTCGGCCGCGTCGCGCGGGGCGAGCACGGGAAGGTCGAAGCGCGCCGGCGGCAGCACGCGCTGCACCGGCGCGTCGCCCTCTTCGCGCACCACGGTGCGCAGCGCCTCGTGGCGATGGACCACGAGCTCCAGCGCGCGCCGCAGCGCCTCGGCGTCCAGCGGCCCGCGCAGGCGGATGCGCAGCGGCATGTTGTAGAGCCCCGCCGCGGGCTCCAGCCGCTCCAGGAACCACATCCGCTCCTGCGCGAACGACAGCGGCAGCGCGCCGCTGCGGTCGGTCGGCGCCACGGGCGGCAGCGGCGCCTCGCCGCCGGCGCCGGCGTCCACCCGCGCGGCCAGCCGGCGCACGGTGGGCGCCTCGAACACCGCGCGCAGCGGCATCTCCGCGCCCAGCGCCCGGCGGATGCGCGACACAACC